>JAAYWF010000108.1 GCA_012516825.1 Lentimicrobium sp.
AAACTCAACCTATTTTAGAACTGAATAATGACGAATTAAACGATCGTCGTACTGTTGTACATTTCGATCTCGACACTTTTTTTGTCTCTGTCGAAAGGCTGTTAAACTCATCGTTAACGGGCAAGCCTGTGATTGTTGGCGGCGTTTCCGACCGAAGTGTGGTGGCAGGCTGTAGCTACGAAGCAAGACGTTTTGGCGTACATTCGGCCATGCCCATGAAACTCGCCCTCAACCTATGTCGGGATGCCATTGTAATTCGTGGCGACATGGAGCAATACACAAAATACTCACGTATGGTTACCGAAATTATTGCCGAGAGTGCACCTATATACGAAAAAGCCTCTATTGACGAACATTACCTTGATATCACAGGGATGGATCGTTTTTTCGGTTCAATGAAATGGACACATGAGCTTAGGCAACGTATCATCAAAGAAACCGGATTGCCTATTTCTGTCGGGCTATCGGTAAATAAAACCGTATCGAAGATCGCTACCGGCGAAGCTAAGCCCAATGGCGAGCTTCAGGTGATACTTCCGCACGTCAAACCTTTTCTGGCGCCGCTCTCCATTCGAAAAATTCCGATGATTGGCTTAAAAACCTATCAAACGCTACGCTCCATGGGAATAATCAATATCCAAACCCTAAGCATGATACCGCCCGAGATGATGAAAAAGTTGATGGGAAAAAATGGAATTGATATCTGGAAAAAAGCCAACGGCATAGATACAACACCCGTTACACCCTACTCCGAACAAAAATCTATTAGCACAGAGACAACTTTTGATCAAGACACTATTGACGTAACACGTATGCATGAAATCCTTATCGCCATGATAGAAAAAATTGCTTTCAACATGCGCAAAAAAGGAAAATTAACCGGCTGCATCACTGTTAAGATTCGTTATTCCAATTTCGATACCCACACACTTCAAAAGACAATATCCTATACCTCTTTTGATCATATTCTCACTAAAACAGCAATAGAACTTTTCGATAGGCTTTATACCCGCCGCATGCTAATCAGGCTCATCGGAGTACGCTTCAGTCATCTGGTAAATGGCGTACAACAACTCAGCATGTTTGAAAATACCCCTGAAATGATAAACCTATACCAAACACTCGACCGAATACGTAAACGATTTGGCGAAAAGGCAATATTCAAAGCAACAGCGTTATAGATCTTCTTAACCTAAGGCCGCCTCTGAACCTATTCAACAGGTTGCAATAAGATTAGCTATCTTTGAAACCGATTTTTACAAAGTCTATTTATTGTTTTTTTAATAAATTCAATCAACCATCATTCATATATAATTTTGATCATGAACAAGTTGAAAGTCATACTCATTTTATTCAGCTTCCTATCAACATCTTTTGGTTACTCAATTGCAACATTTTCGGAAATCAAATCAGTTAATGATGCAGTTCAATTAAACAATGGCAGCGTTCCTATGCCAGACGATCCAACTGATTCTAAAAATAAACCGCCATGGAATGAAGTTCATCCCACTCCTTCATCGCATCCGATAGCCTTTAAGCCGGGTGTACTTAAAAATACAGGAATTGTTACCGGCGATGTGATAGGGGTTTTTACACCGGAGGATTTATGCGCAGGGCTGATAGAAATAACAGATATCAATGCCGGCACAGCAGTGATGGCTTTCGCTGACGATATAACCACCCCGCAAAAAGATGGCTTTGCAACTGGCGAAATGTTTTTGTTCAAGTTATTCAGCCATCAGCAAAATACAGAGTATGATTTATCGGTTACTTACGATCCCACCCTGCCCAACACCAGCCAATTTGAAGTTCAAGGCCTATCAGCAATAACTCAGGTAACGCTATTACCAGTATCAGTGGATGATAACAGAGAAATCATCAGTGCAATTTATCCCAACCCTTCGTTCGGATATTTCAATCTGGCTATGAATCACTGGCCGAAAGACCTTCAAATTCAAGTTTTAGATACACAGAGTAATATACTTAAAACCATTAACCCCGGATCGAAACTAAATGGAGCTTCTTTAAATATTGATCTTCGCAATCTTCAAGGTGGAGTTTATTATCTAAAATTGATCCATCAAAACAATACAGAAACAAAAAAGATTGTCATCAATTAAATTTCTATATACATTACACAAATTGATCTTCAGTAAGTTGTAAATAAGGCAATCAATATTTCTCTTGTCATAACAATACAAAATAACTTAATAAAAATAGTTTACCCTACTGTTATTCATCAAGTTAGCATTTAATATCTTATTTTATAATGTTAAAAGACTCTGAATAGAATAACACAATCCGTCTTAGAATCATTCTAAATCTATCCCACCCTATTTCACGAATCAAAAGTTTTTTCATTTTTGTTCATCAATTTGCAGTTATACTCATTTAATTCTGTACTTAGATGAACAATTTTTTACTTGCAGTTGAAAACGGCATTAAAGCTTACAATGAATATGTTGGCGGTTTTGCTGTAGTTCTAATACTCATTCCTACCGGTCTTTATTTTATTTTCAAATTGAAATTTCTGAATGTAACGAAGCTTATGCACTCCATCAGAATAGTAAGGGGAAAATATGATAAAGCAGGTGATACAGGGGATGTTAACCATTTCAAAGCTCTTACAACTGCGCTATCGGCTACAGTAGGCACCGGAAATATTGTTGGAGTGGCGTTGGCCATAGGCTGGGGTGGCCCCGGCGCCGTATTTTGGATGTGGGTTACTGGGTTTCTTGGTATGATACTGAAATATACCGAGTGCACCTTGGCTCACAAATACCGTAGTTTTACCTCCGACGGCTCAGTATCGGGCGGACCAATGTATTATATGGAATACGGATTAAAATCAAAATTGGGAAAAGGGGCAAAGATATTAGCTGTTATCTTCGCTGTAGCAGCAATACTTTGCTCTTTGGGTACCGGAAATATGGCACAAACAAACTCTATGTCGGAAGCCTTGCTTGACACCTATAATATTAAAAAATGGATATCAGGAATAATCATTACTATCCTCACCCTATTAGTGATAGTAGGAGGAATAAAAAGGATAGCTGAAGTAACGGTAAGGCTTGTGCCCATTATGGCAGTTTTTTATGTAACAAGCGCCCTTCTGATAATTGCAATAGAATACAAAAATATACCGTCAGCCTTTATTTTCATTTTTCAGAATGCCTTTACCGGCAAAGGGGCAGCGGGAGGTTTATTTGGCTCTGCCTTTCTTCTTACTATGTTAATGGGCGTAAGGCGAGGACTTTTTTCCAACGAAGCAGGACAAGGATCAGCGCCTATTGCACATGCTGCAGCAAAAACTGAATGGCCTGCCCGTGAAGGGTTGGTAGCCTCTCTCGAGCCACTCGTTGACACATTGATTATTTGCACTTTAACAGCTTTAATGATAATACTTACCGGCGCATGGGAAATGGATCGTGAAGGAGTTACCATGACGACAAAGGCCATGGAAATTGGATTGGGATCATTAGGTGTAAAAGGAATAGGACAACATATTGTAACCATAAGCCTGATTCTATTTGCTTTTTCTACCGTGATAGCATGGTCATATTACGGAAGTCGCGCTGTTGTTTATCTCTTTGGAGAAAAATTTATAAAACCTTACGGTTATCTTTTCGGACTGTTCGTTTTTCTTGGCTCAATTTGGGGCGTCAGCCTCGTTTGGCATTTTGTTGATATGGTTATTACTTTTATGACTATACCCAACTTAATCGCACTTATATTACTATCGCCCGTTGTTGTAAATGAAACAAAAAAATACTTTGAGGCAATGGATAAATTAGAAAAGAGGCCAAAACGATAAATAAAAACCGGCTGATATTATAACCTTCAAACTAATTATTTGCAGCCAATCTTTCGAGTAAAGCAACAAGTTGCATTGCTTGCATAACGCCCGACTGTCGAAATTGAATCTGCCCATTTCTAAAAACAATCAAGGTAGGCACACTAACAATCTGATACTTACGTGCTACGGTAGGATTGCGGTCAACATCAATTTTTATAATCCTAGCCCGATTTCCGATTTTTTGAGATACCTCTTTGAGTATCGGAGCCATCATTTTACAAGGGCCACACCATTCCGCTGAAAAATCTACCAAAACAGGCTTTGTTCCTTTTATAATATCATTGAACGTTTCCATAATTACTGTTTAAAGCTGAATAATAAGCACTTTATGTTTATTGTTACGCATAACATCCACCGAGATCACCTGGCCGACTTCAAGGCTTTTTAACCTGCCCATATAATCGTAAATATTACCAACATGATTACCATCTATTGCGATGATCACATCCCCTTTCAAAATACCGCCCATTGCGGCGGGACCATTGGGACGCACTGCATCAACCCTCAAACCATCATCACCTGATGAAGTAATATCGGGCATAATGCCAAGTGTAATTTTAAAATTATAACGCTGCTCGCCTCTTTTCGATGGACCAGCTTCCTGAAATGTAAGCATAGCATCACGATTGGCAAGTTCGCCTACCAAACCAGTAGCAAACTGAAGTATAGAAACTATTCCTTCAGCATTGATACCTGAAATATTATCTCTGTGTGTATGATAATCGGCATGAGCGCCGGTAAAAAAGAAAAAGACAGGAATATTTTCACTATAAAACATCGCATGATCTGAAGGACCGTAACCTTCGGATGAATAGCTAAGCTTTAACGGTGAAGTGGATGATAATTGATTTAAAATTAATTCGGTTTCCAACGAAGTACCTGTACCACCAATAGTAATGGCATTATTATCATTCAATCTGCCAATCATATCAAAATTAATCATCGCAACTATCTTTTTCAAATCAATCAAAGGGTTATTTATAAAATAACGACTTCCAAGCAAGCCCATCTCTTCGGCATCAAAAGAGATAAATAACAGACTTCTTTTTAATTCTATATTCTTGTCAGAAAAATATTTTGCAAGCTCTACTATGCCTGCCACTCCCGAAGCATTGTCGTCGGCGCCATAATGTACGGCAACGGTATCCGGAATCCGTGACCCAGACCCAAAGCCTCCCAATCCTAAATGATCGTAATGAGCGCCTATGACTATAAATTCATCTTTCAACAGTGGATCAGAACCCTCAATCATGGCTACAACATTGCGAGCAACAGAATGATCTTTATTAAGGTTTACATTTATATCGAACTTCAATGGGATTACAGAATTTACAGGCTTATGTTGTTTAGTTATCTCCTCTTCCCACCGACCAATACTCAAACCAAATGGCACCAACAACTCATCTATGATTGATCTTTTAATTTGAACCACCGGAATATTTGATGTAGTCGGGCTTTTATCGTATGAGAGTTTCAACAAAAGGTCTTCACTATCAAATCTTTCGCCCGAGACAAAAATCACACCAGCAGCTCCGTGATCTTGTGCAAGCATCACTTTAAAACGCTCATCAACATAATCGCCAAAGAATACATCACCCTTTTCGGTTTTAAAATTCCCCCGAAGAATCAACGCCCATTTTCCATGTAAATCAACACCTGCAAAATCATCCCATGAAAGACTATCATTTTTTACCTGCAATCCATATCCAATAAATATGGCAGTTGAGTTCAGCGTACTGTTTTTACTAAAAGGCAACGGGGTATAATCAGCGCCAAGCTCAAGACTACGTCCATTGACAACAAATAGGTTGCCTTCGCCCATCGAAATGCCGGTTATCATCTCAAATTCCTGAAAGCCATCATCAGCTATTAACTGCAATCCCGATTTACTAAACTGATCCCTGATATAACGTGCCGCTTCCAGCCCCTCCTGGCTACCCGCACGACGCCCCTTCATATGTTCAGAAGCAAGATACTCAATATGGCCAAGCGTATTGGATGGTGTAAACAGATAAGACGATTGAGCTAAAAGCTCTACCCAAAAAAATGAAACTAAAACAAAAATCAAAACTTTTTTAAAACTCAGCATCAGAAATTACATTTAAAACCAAAAAGCTAAAAGAAGCATAAATTTCTTATTTTTGTAGAATAAACATATTTATTAACCAATTTGTTGGATAAAAACTCAATTTAGATCTAAAAAAATCAATTTAATAAAAGCCAAAACATCATGAAGAAATTTGCTGTAATTCTTGCCGGATGTGGTGTATATGACGGCGCTGAAATCCATGAAGCCACACTCCTTTTATTATCCATATCGAAGCAAGGCGCAACTTATGACATTTTCGCTCCCGATATTAAACAACATAACGTGATTAACCATTTGACCGGAGCTGAAATGCCTGAAAGCCGCAACGTACTGGTAGAGGCTGCACGCATTGCACGTGGAAAGATAAAAAACCTTAAAGAATATGATCCTGCCCATTACGATGCGCTGGTACTACCCGGTGGATTCGGTGTTGCTAAAAACCTTTGCGATTTTGCTTTCAAAGGCGCCGCTTGTGATGTAAATGCCGACGTAAAAGCAGCCGTCGTCTCTACACACTCCTTAGGTAAGCCCATTGGAGCCCTTTGTATTGCGCCGGTGATACTTGCAAAGCTTATACCCAATGCAAATATTACTGTTGGACAGGATGATGAGACTATTTTGAAAATTAAAAAAATGGGCGGCAAGCATAGTGCAACATCACATGGGCAAGTGATTCAAGACGAAAAGAACAATGTTTTTACAACTCCGTGTTATATGTTGGATTCCAGTATCAGCCAGATTTATGACGGAGCTTACAACATTGTAAAAGCAATGCTTGCCAAGATGTAATAAACTCAAATTAACTATTTGACGAGTCTCAAATGATTGGGTGCCTGTATTCAGCACAAGAAAAATTGTGCTGAGCAGGCCATTACTATCAAATTGTTATAGAAGCTGTTTCGTTACTCCTTATTTTTACTTCTGCTTATTCTAAAACCAAAACTGTCGCCAAAGGCGAATGCAATCTCTGTATTATCTTCATTATTCGTCCTATTTACAACAGGCAAAATCTCACCTACACGAGTTAGGATATCTTTCCCCCCTTGCACAAAACTATTAAATGCAGGATTTATAAGTTCCTGTAAAGGTTTTTCATCTTTGGTAAAAATGTTTTTCAAGTCTATCCAGGCTTTTTTGAAAAATTTTTCATCTCCACCGGCATCTGCCAGTTCAGCATGGATTAAAAGATCGTCTAAAATATTGCTAATATGACTTCTATTGATCAAGGTTGGCATTTCATCAATACTTGAATAATGTATTTCATTAGGAAACAACATGTCCAGCCGTTTCATAGAGGCAATGATTTCCTTATTTTGAAACAAATTCTGCTTCATCTCCCCCTCCTTATAAGGGGTAGCGCTTTCAATTTCAATATTATCATCCCCTTCATCAATATCTTCTAAAACCGGGTTTTCATAAAAATTGGTTGTTATTGTATCTACAAAATCTTCACTTATAACAGTGGTATTTAAGCTGCTTGGCGTATCATTTTGCACTACTATTGGGTTTTCACTCTCCGAAAGCGCCGAAAAATCAACAATTTGATACAAGGCAAAAGCAATTGCCAATACGGCAGCGACAGCCTGCCATGCTTTTACACGTCCGAAACTCAAAATTGGAATTTGCCTCCGTTTCAATTCCGACTTATAAGGAAATACAATACTCTTATCAAGTTTCAAAAAAGCTTTTCGGTACAGATCAATTTCAGTTTCAACTTGCGGATTGGCTTTCACAAAATTTTGATAAGCCTGCTCCTGCTCAAATGTAAGTTCACCTTCCAAATGAGCAATCACCCAATTTTCCCAATTCATTTGATTAATTTCACCAACACTCTGAATTTCAACTTTCTTTAGGTCTTTCTTGTTTGGGAATTCTAAATGAGTAACTCTTGGAATAGTAATGTCAAGCGCTGCTTTAAAATCCAGAAATTCATTCTGTAAATCCGGATTTTTCTCAAGAAAAAGTAAAAGGGCTGTTTTGTCCTTTTCTTCGAGGTTGGCCTCCCAGAAGTCAAGAAAATAGGTTTTATAGTTATTTCTATTAATAATCATTGTTTATCAACTTAATCAAATTACAAGATCCACACTTCCGATATAGTGTTTAAGCGCCATGCGTGCACGGTATATGTACACTTTTACCTGCGGTTCACTTAGCTTGGTAATTTCGCCGATTTCTTTATATGAATAGCCCTCATAATCTCGCAGCATCACTACAACCCTCTGAATTTCAGGCAACCGGTTCACTGCTTCATCCAAAATCTGAGAGAGGTCGGAATAGCGAGGATCATAATGACTGGTTAAACCAGTAAAATCGTTCGACGATGATTTGTATCTCTCTTTTCTAATCTCGTCAATCAAAAGATGATATGCTGTTGTGAATAAATAAGATTTCGACTTTTCAAAATTCACCACCTTATGCTTTTCCCATAACCTGACAAAAGACTCCTGAACAATATCTTTTGCATTCTCCTCATCCCTGATATTCTTCAGAATAAATCTATAAAGGCCATCTGCAAAGCTATCTACACATGCATTGTATTCTCCAACAGTCATATACCATTCAATTTGTTATTAATAACATTAACTTTGTAACGTTTAACTTTTTTAAAAGTTACAATATTTTTTTTATATTATCAGAAATAATTATATACCTTTGCCAAAAGTAATTATGCTTATGCTTTAAATTTTAAAACACAACAAGTTTGTTATTATATTTAACTTTAAAACATTTTCATCTATGATTAAAAATTTCGACAAAATTAAATCTCAGCTCTCCGAGCTGGCAGAAGTTTTAAACAAATTTCACTCCGAAGCTGTTCAGCTTAAGTTAATTGATATTCTTTATTCGCCACAGGCTTTTGAACCGGAAGCAGCTCCTGATAAGGTTGCTACACCGGCACCACCACCCGTTGTAAAACGCAGAGGACCTGGGAGACCGCCTAAAGTTAAAAAAGTAGATGTACCAGAGATTATAATAGAAGCGGTTGAGCCTAAAGCTAAGAAAGAAAAAACAGAGGCTCCTAAGGCAAAAACAAGGAAAAAAAGAGAGTCCTTAAAAAAGACAATGGATAGGCCAGGGCCTACTCCTTTAGTAAAACAGCTCATTCAGGATGAATATTTCAATGTAAAAAGAACAATTGGCAATATTGTAAGTTATTGCCAAGAAACACTTAAACTTGATTATAGAAGTACTGATCTGTCAGGTACGCTTGCTAAATTAACAAAAGATGGATTGCTGGTAAGAAATAAAAATCCCGAAACAAATCAGTTTGAATATATTAAAGCATAACGTAACAAGAGCTGCAGGTAAAAATAGAGTTTGAAGTTTAACCTCTATCTAAAATCTGATATATTGCATTTATTGCCATATTATTGTCGAATGAAATTGGGTTTCATTGTTGATATTGATCCGGAGTAAAATTTAGTGTTTAAAACTTTCGGAAGTCTTATTAAAAATTTGAAGTGTTGCACCTCCAAGTTGCTTAATCCGACTTAAGCATTTGGCAACATCCTAACAATTAAGTATTTATAATCAGCATAATAAGAATTATGTTGAATAAATAACAAGTAGGAATTGGCCTCAGAAAAGCAATGGTTCATCCCAAAAAGGCTTTTATTTATTAATACGGATTTAATTACAAAAAAATCCATAAAAAAATGCTATTTTTTAAAAAAAAGCTTATCTTTGGAGCTAAATTTTAAATTTCATTTTTTGCATTATCTGTCATGAAAACAATTATCGAAAAAAGGGAGTTTATAAGAGAAGTTGACGTTGATAAGAAAAATGATTTTCTCTTTGAGCTATTACACAATAATGAACGACTCATGGCAAGATTTGAAGAGTTTGTCAAAGACTATGACCCTCTAGCCTCAACAACCAAACGAAAACTGAATCCACTTGCCTTTGAAGATGAACTTATTGAGACCTATGAAGCTTTTAAAGAGGGACTATCCGAATTAGATTTCACTGAAGTTACCCCTCGTTATAAACATCTCCAACAAAGTGAAACTTCCACAGAAAGCAAAACTAAGGCTGATATTGCTCAATTTGAGGCTAAAGAGTTTTATGGGGCATGGCAAAGTGATTTTTTATATGAAATAAGTTCTGGCTATATCTATCAAGCTCTTGCAATGGTTTATGGCATGATGGCGGCGGCAATAGAGGCAGAAATAACTGATCCGGAACATTTTTTAGGAAAATCGGCAAATAAGTTCTTTATTAGTCTCTTGACTGAGGATTTACAATCATTAATAACCAACTATTTTGAGGTTGGCGAAACAGACCCCAAAGATGTACTTACTATTACCGATATAACACTTAACTTTGTAAAAAAACACAATATTGGTATTATTAATCACTACTTACCTTTTTTCGAAAATGTGGTAACTTCACCTGAGCTTGCCGATTCCATAATAACAAAGCTCAAGGATAATGTTGTACCAGTAATCGTTATCCCGGAACTTACCGACTTACTGACAAGCCGAACCGGGAAAGTGGCGGAATGGCGTTCAGCTATGGAATCCATCTTCCCTGAAAACTATAAAATGACACTCAAACTTTTAAATTATTATTATAATCATGCCCCGGAGGAGTTTGATCACATGGCTATGAATGCCTTTAAAAGATACTCTCTGAAAATAGAGGACTTTATTGAAAACAAAATAAAACAAGGCAGCCCGTTATATTGTCAACTATGGTTAGCCAAAGCCAGCGAAAGCAAATCTTTTTCCGATTATAGTGAGGCAAGAAAATATATAACCAAAGAAGAGAGCATTAACTTTGCAAAAGAGCAGGAGGATATTGATTTTAAATTGCAAATACTAACCAATGAAAAAGCATGGGACGAAATACTAATTATGGCTAAATCAAAACAATCTGCTAATCTGTTGCATAAACTATTGCCGATAATAGTAGAATATCATCCTGACGACTGCTATCAAATATTGAAAAACAATATTGTACATCTCTTTAGACATCAACGCCATCGCGAAGGATACGTTAAATTAGCACAATACCTAAAATTTGGCCAAACGATTCTTGAAAACAACAAACAAATGGAAGATCTTATAGTTCATTATCAAGATCTGTCGCAAAAATTACCTGCGCTTAAAGACGAATTAAAAAATTACGGTTTATAAATTGATATCTTAAATAACCATCCAGTAAGCTCTAAAGAAATTGTACAGCTTTTATCTCCTCGTTTTTAGGCAAAGCAGATGCGTTGTTACTCCTATTCCAATTAAAACCAACAAAATCCTGACCCAGAGTATGTTTGCTACAAAAAATACTGAATACAAAATAGTAATCCATAGTATTGTTATTGAGCCAATTTTAATTTTTAAATTTACTCCTCGTTTCTCCCTATAATCGCGGATGAAAGGTCCGAAATAACGATGATTTATCAACCAATTATATAACTTCACCGAACTTCGGCCAAAAAGAAATGCAGAGAGCAACAAAAAAGGGGTTGTTGGCAACAACGGTATCGGTATTCCAATAATCCCGAGCGCTAAAGAAACGATCCCTGCAATAATCAACAAAGTACGTGTAATAGGATGTAACGAAGTATTCATTGTTGTCCTTTTTTTTTTAACACTCTTCACATATCGCTTTTTACAAAAAAAACATAACGAGCCCAAAGAAAAGAAAAATCTGACAATCTTTTTGCTATTTTTTTGCAAAGTTTCAATTCTTTAAAAAATGAAAAAGAAATATTTCATCACACTGTTTGCACTATTTATTTACACATCATCTACTTCACAAACAACAAACTAAATAAGGACAACTGATGATGGGCACCCCTACATTTGATAAATAGCGTACTATTTTTGCCTATAACTACCTTAACGACGATTGACACCTTGATATTATCTCCATTGGAGCCCATGGCAACCCATTTTTCAAGTCCCCGCAACATGGCTGGTCTGGTTTAATTAGGAAATAACATGTTTGGAAATTATTTGATTGGAAATTTTGGCTATGGCGGTACTGCTATAGGCGACATACTAATTTTGGCTAATGAAACCGAATGTATGACTAATAAAAATATTTTTTTGTGTTTATGTTTATGATGTAGAACCAGATAATTTTTGGATCCACTCTGTTTATCCTAACGGCAAAATGTGTTTTTTACCCTGGATAAGTAAAATTTATTAAATTGGCATCAGCAGTGCCTGGCAGCGGATATTCTACAGTAAAAATTAAGATATAAATCAATCTAAAGCATTTGGTTCGATGCGGTTTGTTTCGATACTTGCTAATACAAAACGAATCTCGGAATAGGAAAATTTATCACTCAATTTCTCCTTAATCTCTTTACTCGTAGGATTGTTACATTTGCTAATAATTTCCAATATTTTATCCAATTTATCCGACTCAATCAATTGGTTAATATCAATTTTTCCTTGTCTGACAAAATGGAGAAGGTGCCCCTCTATAGTTGAAACCGCAAGTCCCCTCTCCTTTACAATTTCATTAATTGACATCCCTTTACTAAACATTTGATAGCTTATTTCATTGCTCTTCAACTTTACACCAGCATTTTTCTTTTTAAACTTTTGCTTTTTATCCACCTCATCGGTTTGCATAACAAGTTTATTCCTCTCCTTATAAATTTCAGAGGCATCAAAATTCATTCGTAACAACTCCCCATCCTCAAGTGTGGTACAGATAACAGCTTCAGCCTTTTTAATTTTATATATCTGTTGCAAAAACTGCATATCCAAATCTGACAGTTCATTTAAATAAGTCTTCACCTTTTTAGCTTCAGCACTTACTTTCAACTTTTGATTTATCACTTTGGTTGAGTAGCTTTTAAGGATCGGTTCAAAATACTCTTTTGCTGCTTTTACCCTTTCAAATAATGGCTGCATTCCCTGACTTTTAGAATAATATGCAAGGAAGTTAAGTTGTTTGATAAATTTATCTGCAACATCTTTAATTACCCTAAATGATTCGGCAAGATCAAAAGCCCATTGCCAGTATCGCTTTTTAATACTCTTATTTTCAATTTTATCATAGCTGTACAGATGATACCTAACACTCCTATGTAAAGAACTAAAATCAAAAGCATTAAGCGTTTGATCAATAGCAAATTTAAAAGTATCATCTTTCAGATTTTCCAGTAGGCTAACTTTATCTTTTTTGCGTTCGGTATAATCCAGTACTACTTGATCAGTCCTTAATTTGTTAAAATTAAGAGGCGAGCTAAGAACTAATCCCTCTATAGATCGTAACCTGGAAAGTGCAACATAAATCTGCCCTGGCGCAAAAGCCCCCGACAGATCTAATATAGCTTTCTCAAAAGTCAATCCCTGACTTTTATGAACGGTTACAGCCCAAGCCAATCTTATTGGATATTGGCTAAAAGTACCCTCAACATTTTCAATTATTTCGCCGGTCGTTTCATTTAGTGAGTACGATTTATTCTCCCATGTATATTTTTCCACAAGAACATTTTCAGTGTTATCATCAAATTCCACCTCTATCAAACCTCTCTCAAGGTAAATTACCGTTGCTAATTTCCCATTGAAATAGAGCTGTTTACCCGAGTAATCATTTTTAATAAACATAACACGGGCGCCTACTTTTAATTGTAATTCAAATTCAACAGGGAAAAGGTATTCAGGAAAGTCGCCTTCAACTTCGGCCTCAAAATAAAAAGTAGGGCTTTCCAACTTTTTCAACTCACTATTATTCCTCTCATCAACAATTCGGTTGTGTGTTGTGATGAAAATATAATCCTTGCAATTTTTTACCTCGTCAAATTTTTGACAAGTTTTGTTAAGCATATCCAAATCACGCTGCGAGGGACGGTTGTAACGAAAATTATTCAAAATTTCAATAAAGGCCTGGTCGCTTTGTCGGAATATTTTTTTCAACTCAATATAAACCGGCGGATTCTCTTTCAATACCTTAGCTTCAAAAAAGTAGGGCGATTTATACCATTTCGAAATAATCCACCACTCCTGATCTTTAACCACAGGCGGCAATTGTAGTAAATCACCGACAAAAAATATCTGCAATCCGCCAAAAGGCTCCTGGTTGCGTCTGACCAACCTCAAAATGGTATCAATAGCATCGAGCAAATCAGCGCGCAACATGCTAACTTCATCAATAATTAACAGTTCCAGTTCGCGTAAAAGCGAGAGTTTTATTCGACTGAATCGCATCTCTTTCAGAATCGTTGCAGGGGTAGAAATTTTAATGGCTATTTCCTGAATATCGCTTAGTATTTCGGCAGGAACAAAGCAGCCAAAAGGTAACTGTAACAATGAATGTAGCGTTACCCCACCGGCATTAATAGCGGCAACACCTGTTGGCGCTGCAATAACGCATTTTTTATGTGTTGAATGAAAAACCTTCTTCAAAAAAGTAGTCTTACCTGTACCAGCCCTACCAGTAAGAAAAACATGTCTATTTGTATTGTTGATATACTTTGAAGTAATAGAAAAAAGATCGTCATTCAACATTTTCCATAGAAAGAAAAAGATTAAAACATATGCCTGCCATATCCATATTTTTAGAATAAAAGCTAATTTACGGGTTAACTGCTTATTGTATCAAAATATATTAGGGTATCTTAACGGATTTACATCGCACATCAGATTATAAATAGCATCAAAAACATCTTCGGTATTTGGGTTCGAAAAGCAATAACCATTCTGAAAAACTTTAACTATAGCCAATTGGAGGAACCTCGCTTCCATTACGAAAAATGCCAAATTTAGCCTTTCCAGTCAACGCCTCTCTTCGTCCTAAAAGACTTACCTCCCGACTTTCGCATACTATCCTGTAATCCTGCAGCTCTTCAGATTTGTCAAATTCTGTTTTTCTTGTGTCTTTTACAACTTTTACTAACTTTGACATAATATAATTCTATTCAATTACAAACAACAAAAATAAGAATAAAACAGAATCAATTAATCATCAGGCAGGGAATAAAGCCGATCAAATTAAGGTCAAACAATTAAAATTGGACAGGTTTGTGTTTGATTACTCCAGTATTGAAGATTTTCAGTTGATTGACAAAGCCATTAGTGGTGACGATAATGCCTTTGCAGAGCTGGTAAAACGTTATCAGCAGGCAATTGCAAAAATAGTGATTTCAATGCTTGGGCCTGGCGAAGACGCTCAAGATGTAGGACAGCAAGTGTTCATAAGATTCTTTAGGGCACTTGAAGACTTCAGAGGAGAATCAACAGTACTGACATATCTTACACGAATTGCTATTAATTTATCATTAAATGAACTGAATAGAAGAAAACGCTTTTTTACGCTATTTTCGAAAGCAACCGAAATAGCAAAAGAGAATTACACTATGGCCGACGAAACCAATATAGGATATGATTTTGAAATTAAAGAACTGATTAATAACGCATTGCAAAGTCTGCAGCCTAAATATCGCAGTGTGATAGTACTACGTATGATGGAGGGCTACACTACAAAAGAGACTGCCAAAATTTTAAATCTGCCAATAGGTACCGTACTTTCAAGGCTTTCGCGTGCACAAGATAAATTAAAAGAGATTTTAGAACCGATCATCAAATAACCTATGAATACAGATATGAAAAACATACTAAAAGCTTCTTTCGACACAGAGTTAACTCCAGACCAGACGCTCGGCCTGAACAACGCATTAAAGAACTCTCCTGAATTAGAAGCAGAAAAGATAAAACTCAACAAAATACGGCTGCTAATGAAAAATTACTCTCCTGTATTTAGTAATGAGTTCCTTGATCAAGTTATGTATAAAATCAGAGAAGAGAGAAGGCTAAAAGCATCCAGGACGTTAGTGATAGCATTTCAGAGGATAGCATTTCCATTATTGGCCGCCGCCTCGGTAGTTTTGCTTTTTTCAATATTAAAAAGTGGTGATTTGTCTATGGAATCCTTAATTGGAATCAGCTCGCTGAATTCAGAAAACCTTCCTCACTTCCTTTTATTTAATTATTAATACCCTGATCATGAAAACAAAATCAATTCTTATAGTCATCCTTTCAATCATTATCGGATTTGTAATTGGTTTTTTCACAAATGGACTTATTACAAAATCAAAAATTGAGAAATTTATCAAAATAGGTACCCATCAAGGGTTCAAAGGGAAATATTACCAAATAATTAATCCGACAGAAGAGCAAGAGGAAAATATAAATCCGATTTTGGATAAATATGGACAGGTGTTTCATCAGAATATGATAAACATGCGAATAAGAATGAAAGAATTACATGATTCGATGGTTATGGATCTTAAGCCTTACCTTGCTGATGATCAATTTAATAGGTTAAAAGAGTCTATCAATAGATTTGGTAAAAACAAAGATTTCGGACCAGGAAGACACCACCCAAGGCCGCCACAAAATGATTGTGAACCCGGAACGCAAAAAAAACGACACCAAATCAATTAATGAAGAGGTCTTTAGCTACCAGCTCAATCTTAGTTAGTTTATTGACGGGATTTATTTAATTAAAATAACAATTGGGGATAAAACCACTGTTAGACCTCTTATCATAAAACGCTAAATTCGCTAAATACCTGTAGATTAGTCATAAGAAAAATCTTTAAGCAACCTCCTATACACCGAAAAAACCCGGGCTCTCGAAATAAAACCAACGTATTTACCTTGATCTAACACTACCAGGTTAAATTTATCAGAATTATAAAATTTTTGAGCAACATCATTCATTGACTCTCCAATCTCTATTGTTGTTTCTGGCATAAACATCAGTGTATTCACTGGAGTGATTTCATACAGCTCGGGTTTAAAGATTATCTCACGAACATGATCTAAAATTACAATCCCCATAAAAGTTCCATCATCATCCACCACAGGAAAAATATTACGGGACGACTTTGAAATCAACTTAACGAGATCACCCAGTGTTGCAGTAGGTTTTATTGCTAAAAAATTTGTTTCTATCAGGTTATCCGATTTCATTAACATCAGAACAGCCTGATCTTTGTTATGGGTGATAAGCTCTCCTTTTTCCGCCAGTTTTTTGTTGTAAAGCGAATGGGGTTCAAAATATTTTGTTGTCAAATAGGAAATAGTTGCAGTTATTATCAAAGGCGGGAACAGTTCATATCCTCCTGTTATTTCGGCAATTAAAAAGATAGCAGTAAGTGGCGCATGCATTACGCCAGCCATTACCCCAGCCATGCCAACTAAAGAGAAGTTACTTTCGGAAATACCTATGTCAAAAAACGTATTAATTAATCTACCGGTAAAAAATCCAATCACTCCTCCCATAAACAATGAAGGGGCAAAAGTTCCACCAACACCGCCTGCTCCTGTAGTAACTGCAGTGGCAATGGCTTTTAAAAAAATAAGTAACAGCAACAATACTAAAAACACCCATTGATTATAAGCCAAATCTCCAAAAAGGCTTTTATTAATAAGACTTTCACCTTGCCGGCGTAGGATATCCATCAATGACTCATAACCCTCGCCATAAAACGAAGGGAAAACATAAATGAGCAGTCCAAGAATTAAGCTCCCGACAATTACTCGGATATACTGATTTTTTACACGAGAAAATTTCTCTTCGATATTCATCACCGTGCGGGAAAAATAGAAGGAGGCTAAGCCAGAGGTAATACCGAGAAAAATATAAAAAAATACATCTTTGAGTACAAAAGGAGTATCTATTACATAAAAAAACGGCACACTACTTCCCATTAAAAGCCATGCAACCAAAGAGCCGCTCACTGCAGAAATTAATAACGGAATCAATGTGCTGATCGTCAATTCAATCATCAGCATTTCGATAGTAAAGACCACACCGGCAATGGGAGCTTTAAAAATTCCTGCAATAGCTCCTGCACTACCGCAGCCAATCATCAACACTACAGTTTTATAATTAAGTCGAAACAAACGAGCAAGATTCGACCCAATGGCTGATCCGGTTAGTACAACAGGCGCTTCAAGCCCCACTGAACCACCAAAACCTACTGTTAGTGAACTAGCTACAACTGAGCTAAATGTATTGTGAGGTTTAATATAACCATTTTTTTTAGAAATAGCGTGTAAAACTTTGCTAACGCCATGACCTAAATCATCCTTTATTAATTTTCTGACAAAAAGGACCGTCAAAAAGATCCCAGTCAATGGAATGACGAAATTGAGTAATATCTTTTTTTCAAAAACAAAACCTTTTATTACCAATACATAGGTAGTGTGTGCCAAATTTTTGAGTAATACAGCTGCAATACCGCTAAATACACCAATTAGCACACTTAGAATTAAAACAAAATTCCGTTCAGAAATATGCTTAATCCTCCAAAGAAGTATTTTTTCAAAAAAATTATGGTTTTTCATTCGGCTGCTAAAATATAAAAAAGAGTGATCATCGAATAATAAAAGGGATTGTCATTTATTTTTACTTTTTATTTAAAGTTAAAAGTTAGCGATAGATAATAGATATTAAAAAGTAATTGATTAAAAAAATATAGTGTAATTTTGCCATCGTTTAAGACAAAAGGTAAACTTGCAGAAAAGGTTAATTTTAAATAAAAAAAAACCAACAAGAAAAGTTTTTAGACTACGACTACTATTTTACACATATTACAATATGTTAGATTTCTGCGGTATAATCAATCCCATTTTCAAATACAACCATTTCATTTTTCTAAAGGAAACAACTAACCCATTTTAAATACATTTTAGCCATGAAACAAAGAATCTATTATCGTATAATGAAAGTTACACAAACCTTTCCAGTTATTTTATGGTTATTTTTCTCGTCATTTTTATTTGCCACCTATACTCATGCACAAACAATCAAAGGTGAGCAATCAACTGAAGGAATAACAATTTTTAAACTTCCAACCGATCCTGATCAAATGTGGGAATTAACCAAAGAAGGTACGGATTCTGGGATAAGAAGTAATGGAAATTATCCTCCAATTTGGGAACATCCAGTAAACACAGGTACAATACATAATTATATTGTTAACCTGGCAGCCAATCCACGTGTAAACAATATCCCTCTACAGCCGGGTGACTGGATGGGTGGTTTTTATTTAGATGACAACAATGTTCTCAGGTGCGGAGGCTCGAGAATGTGGACAGGAACCGAAAATGTAATGATTACTCTATTCGGGGATGACAATATGACGCCAGAGAAAGATGGATTTGACTTTGGAGAATTGATAGAATTCCGCTTTTTTCTTCAACAAACTCAAAAAGAGTATGTCGTTTCCATAGCATCCTATCATGTTCAACTTGGTTATGTAACTAACGGCAGATGGTATCCTTTAAGCCTTTCTATGTTTATGGACATGAAAGCTGTATGCGCCTTCGACTTTTACATACAAGCTTCTGAAAATCCAACTTGTATTGGCAATCAAGTAACACTAAGTGCAGAAGAATTTGTAGGAACAGGCGGACCTTATACCTATTCATGGTCGTCAATCCCTGAAGGGTTTAACTATAATATTAAAAATCCTCCACCAATTACTTTAAATGTTACTACAGATTTTTTTCTTACCGTAACCGCTCCCAACAACACATCTAATCATCAAATTACTTTATTAGTACACGATTTTCCGACTGCCAATGCAGGTTCTGATGGAACTATTTGCGAGAATGAAATTTTTAACGTAAGCGGCACTTCAACAAATGCTTTTAGTGTGCTATGGGAAACTAATGGCGATGGCTCATTCACTAATCCTACAAAAGCTTCAACCAATTATACACCGGGACCAATTGATAAAGTCAATGGAACTGTTGAATTAACATTTAATGCTGAGCCTTTTAGCCCTTGCCAAACAGGAGCCTCCGATAACCTGACTTTAACAATACAATCATTACCAACGGTTGATGCCGGACCTGATATGAATGGATGTGAAACACTTCCTTTAACAATAGAAGCCACATCAACCAATTATAGCTCCGTTCAATGGACTACAAGTGGTACAGGAACTTTTAGCGATCCCAATTCACTAATTACACAATATACCCCCTCCAGTAATGATATAACAAATGATGTAACACTGACAGTTTCCGTTCAATCTATTTCACCTTGTCAAACTACAACAAGTGACAATATGAAGATTACATTTATCCCTCCTCCAACTTGTTCCGCACCAACAACAATTCGTAGATGTGAAGGAACTGCTTTTAACTTAAATGGATCAGTAACAAATAGTTCCGGAATATTATGGACTACTCAAGGAGATGGTACATTCGCAAATCCAGAACAACTTCAAACGATATATTATCCCGGCCCACAAGATATCGAAAACTCGGGAACACAAGTTACACTTACCGCCTACGCACTTCCACCTTGCACTATGCCAGCTACAAAAGTGGTCTCTATCATAATTCAACAACTACCAAGAATTCTAACCTTTGGAGAAAATACAGATTTTGCCTGTAATGAAATCCCCCTCCAACTCAATGCTGAAGTAACACAATATAACACGATATCTTGGTCGAGAACCGGTGATGGTACTTTTAATAAAACCAACATTTTAAATCCGATATATACACCTGGACCAAATGATAAAACTAATGGATTTTTCACTCTTACATTATCCGCTACATCTAAAGTACCATGCTTAACAGGAACCACATTAAGCAAAACAATTTACATAGTAAATAATCCTACTGTTGAAATAAACACACCTTCCAACCAATTGTTTTGTGCAGAGCTCCAACTTCAAGCAACAGCCAATTCATACGATAGTCTCCTTTGGATTACAAATGGAGATGGAAATTTCAGCAATTCAACAGTACTTAATCCCACTTATTACGCCGGAGAAAATGATATGGACACAGGCGCAAACATTAAGTTAACATTGGTTGCAGCGCCTATCGCTCCATGTTTGGCAGCAGCAGAATCATATATTTATGCCAGTTTTAAACGCCCACCATCTGCTAATGCAGGAAACAATGCAACAATTTGTGAAAATCAAACCCATACCCTCAATGGCATCGCACAATCATACTCAACCGTTCAATGGGAAACAAATGGTAGCGGGACTTTTAATAACCCTTTAATATTAAATCCGGTTTATACTCCAAGCGACGCCGATAAAACGGCCGGATCAGTAGCGCTTACTCTAACGGCTCAACCCATTTCTCCATGT
>JAAYWF010000109.1 GCA_012516825.1 Lentimicrobium sp.
AAGGTATGAAGCCAGAAATTTCAAAAGAATTTATCAATCTCGAAAAGCTCTTTCAAGATAAAAACCCCAAGTTATACCGGCTGATTCCCACTTTTGTATTTAAATATTTACGCCGGGTTATTCATCAGGACGAGATTAATGCAAATTTATATGAGTTTCGCGATTTGCACGGAATTGATTTTATCAAGGCCGTTCTTAACCGTTTTGGTGTGATAATCCACTCTAAAGACTTGAAAAACCTACCTGCCACCGGAAGATATATCATTGTTTCTAATCATCCTCTTGGCGGGCTTGATGGCATGGCGTTGATGCAAGAAATCGGAAAAGTTAGAACTGACTTTCTATTTCCGGTAAACGATCTGCTTATGAACCTTCCAAATCTGAAACAGCTATTTATCCCAATAAACAAACACGGAAGCAACACCGAAAATATTCAACTTTTTAATGATACCTTCGCCTCAGATATTCTGCTGCTATATTTTCCAGCAGGGTTAGTTTCGCGAAAACAAGGAAAAGAGATAATTGATCTTGAATGGAAAAAAACATTCCTGTCAAAAGCTATTCAATATCAACGTGATATTATACCAGTACACATCAGCGGACAAAATACAAATTTCTTTTACAACCTTGCTAACTGGCGTAAAAAGTTAGGTATCAAGGCAAATATAGAGATGCTCTATTTAGTTGATGAAATGTTCAAACAAAAGGATAAAACAATTACCATTACTTTTGGCACCCCAATCCCAATTAAAGTTTTTGACAAAAGATATTCAAATAACCAATGGGCTAAGTTACTTAAAGAACATGTTTATAAACTGGGGAGCGGCGATGAGAGTGTTTTTAAATACATTACTAATTGATTTTAAGCTTGATAAAAATTGATACATGGAAATAATTATTCCACAACCCGATAAAAGTTTGTTGTTAAAAGAGCTTACTCCAGAGCGATTTGTTAGGCACACCAACTTCGGAAAAAATGAGATTTACATTTTTAACTCCAACAATTCACCAAATTTAATGCAGGAAGTTGGCAGGTTACGTGAGCTATCATTTCGCATGGCAGGAGGCGGTACCGGTAAGAGTGTTGACATTGACCAATACGATTTAGGCAGTAAGCCTTTTGAGCAACTCATTGTTTGGAATCCTGTTAATCAGGAAATTGTTGGCGGATATAGATTTGTACTCATGAAAAAGCTTGGTGTTGATTCTTCCGGAAAAGTTAAAACACCTACTTCAAAACTGTTTTATTTAAGTCAAAAGTTTAAAAGCGACTATCTGCCATTTACTATTGAACTGGGGCGTTCGTTCGTTCAGCCCGATTATCAACCCTCCAAGAATCCCAGAATCGGAATATATTCGCTTGATAACCTGTGGGATGGATTAGGTGCAATTATTAAGTTAAACCCGGAAGTGAAATATTATTTCGGTAAAATAACCATGTATCCAAAAACAGATCTACTTGCACGTGAAGCTGTAATGTATTTCTTGGGTAAATTTTTTCCTGACAAAGAGAGACTTGCGTACCCAATTAATGCAGTAAACCTTCAAACCGATGTAGCATTTTTTGAAAATTTATTCAATAAGGATAGTTACGCCGAAAACTATAAAATTTTGCAGCAATTCGTCAGAAAACAATACGCAAATATACCTCCACTTGTCAATGCCTATATGAACCTCTCCTTAACTATGAAAACATTTGGAACAACAATAAACAGCACATTTGGCAATGTTGAAGAGACCGGCATCATGATAACAATTTCCGATATTCATCCTGAAAAAAAAGAACGTCACCTTACTGGCATGTGATTACCTTGAAAAAATGGAGATTAAAAACGCAACTTTTATCATCAGCAATACCGACTACAGTAAATGCCCTACTCCTACCCTCCCTGAATATGCATTTATTGGACGTTCCAATGTCGGCAAATCGTCGTTGATCAACATGCTTTGCAGTCGTAAAGGGTTGGCCAGAATTTCGGTTCAGCCGGGCAAAACACAAACGATCAATCACTTCTTGATTAACGAAACATGGTATCTTGTTGATCTGCCGGGATATGGTTATGCAAAAATTTCCAAGACTACAAGAGAACAATGGAAAAAGATGATAAATAATTATCTCACAAAAAGAGAGAATTTAGTATATACTTTTCTTTTGATTGATATTCGTATTTCGCCACAAAACAATGATCTAGAAATGATCAACAACTTTGGAAGATGGCAGTTGCCATTTGCTATTGTTTTTACTAAAGAGGATAAACTAAAACCTACTGAGGCTAAAGCAAATATTGATCGTTACCAAATCGAATTAACAAAATCGTGGGAAGAGCTGCCTCCGCTCTTTATTACCTCTTCAGTCAGCGGCGCCGGAAAGGACGAAATATTAAATTTTATCTCCGAAAACAACGACCATTTCTTCAAATGGAAAAAAATGCCTTTTACAAAAAGGGAATCATAAACCCTAACCAATCAATAGAAGGTCATTTTGGGCTGATTACAAAACCTAACAGCTAAAAAGGGATTATTCAAATTCGATAAGTAAAGCAGATTTTGGCACCATCTCCCCCTCTTTCACATACACTTTCTTTATTTTAGCATCAAACGGCGCATAGATAATATTTTTCATCTTCATTGCTTCAAGAATCAGAAGCTTGTCATTACGCTCCACCTTTGTGCCTTTTTTAACAAAAACCTTACGAATGGTACCAGAGATAAACGCTTTCAACTTACTTGGGTCATCCGGCACGTAAGGTTTACGTTTTTCAAATTTCTTTGTTAAAAGTGTCCGGTATTTGACGTCATCAAGTATTAATGTTCTGTATTTTGGGTTAGTTTCTTTTTCCATCGGCTTTTTTTAATGTAATTTCAAGATTATAAAAGTTGTTGCTTCCTTTTCCTTACAAAGCTTTTAAAAAGGTGGTATCCCGTGTTTTTTATGTGGCGGGCTTTCGGTTTTATTATTAGAAATTTCTAATACATGAGCAAGGAAAATACGAGTTTCAGCCGGTTCTATCACGGCATCTATATAACCATAAGCCGCTGCGACATAAGGATTAGCAAATTTCTTCTTATACTCTTTTATCTTTTGTCTTCTCATCTCTTCAGGATTTTCGGCAGAATTTATTTCCTTTCTGAAAATAATGTTTGCCGCTCCTTCAGGCCCCATTACAGCAATTTCGGCTGTTGGCCATGCAAATACAAAGTCGGCTTTAAGATGGTGCGAACACATTGCTATGTAACCACCGCCATAGGCTTTACGCATAATAAGAGTAATCTTAGGTACAGTAGCCTCCGAATAGGCATAAAGTACCTTTGCGCCATGACGAATAACGCCTGCATGTTCCTGTTCTATACCGGGTAAATATCCCGGCAAGTCAACAAGTGTGCACAGTGGGATATTAAAAGCATTGCAATATCTTATAAACCGCGCCGCTTTATCTGATGAATCAACGTCAAGAACACCGGCTAACACCATTGGCTGATTGGCAACAAAACCTACAGTTTGCCCTTCGAGCCTGGCAAAACCAATTACAATGTTCGCAGCATAAAGCTCCTGAATTTCGAAAAACTCGGAATCATCTACAATAGCTCTTATCACATCTCTGACATCATACGGTGTCTTAGGATCGGAAGGGATAATCTCTTCAATTTTATATTTACGAGTTTTTGGGTTCTTCTTAGGAAAAGTGTCAGCCTTCTTAATGTTATTCCACGGAATAAAACTTACTAATTGTTTTATCTGGTCAAAACACTCTTGCTCGCTTTCAGCAAAAAAGTGTGCATTACCGGTTATTTCGGCATGAACCCTTGCGCCGCCAAGCTCCTCCATCGAAATTTCCTCGCCAAGCACTGTCTTAATGACTTCAGGGCCAGTGATAAACATTTTAGAAATCTTATCCACCACAAACACAAAATCAGTTAATGCCGGCGAATAGACCGCCCCACCAGCACAAGGCCCTAAAATAACGGAGATTTGAGGAATTACCCCTGAAGCCTGTGTGTTACGATAAAAAATATCGCCATAACCGGCCAATGAGTTAACACCCTCTTGAATACGTGCGCCACCGGAATCGTTTATTCCGATAATAGGAACTTTTAGTTTCATGGCATGATCCATGATTTTAGTGATTTTTTTGGCATGCATAAAACCTAACGAGCCGCCGGCAACTGTAAAATCCTGGGCATAAATACATACCGGATACCCGTTGATAGTACCCGTTCCTGTTACAACACCATCTCCAGGCAAGTACTTCTTATCCATATCGAAATCCTTACCTGCATGCTCGACAAAAAGATCGTACTCATGAAAAGATTTTGGATCAAGTAAAGCTATAATTCTCTCACGAGCAGTAAGCTTACCTGTTGCCTTTTGCTTTTCAATTGCTTGAGTACCACCACCCTGAAGCGCATCGCGCATACGGCGGCGAAGATCAGTTGATTTAGTTTTTATTGACATAGTATCTGTTTTATATCATTTTTCAATTATTAAACAAACAACCTATCCAATTGGCAAAATTAACATTATTAAAATACCTTTTTGCACAACAGCAAAAGTAACTTTCTGTACAAACTGAACAAATTCGATGCAGGCTAATAAAACCGGTATTAGTCAACAGAAAGCATTCTTAGGCCTAAGACCAACCCTTTTTTAGTATTGCCAAAATCCAAAATCTAGGCTGAAATCAATTTAAAATTTTTAGTTGCAAAAAAACAGTTAAAAAAAAACTGCTTACCTTGTCAGATACTACTTTGGTTAAATAATGCTTATAAAATAATTTCGCAAAATCTACATTCTTTAGAGAAGTATATTCAAAATGCTTTAATGATGAAAAAAATATTTTTTTATCTCTCGCTTTCATTATTGATACTCAACATTTCTTGTTTATCAAAAAACAGAAAGACCGCTTATTTACAGTCGAAAGATACTATTTCCGGCAAAGTTATCGCAGTGCACGATGGTGATACTTACGATTTACTGGTTCAGGGAAATGAAAAATTAAGTGTGAGAATGGAGGGAATTGATGCCCCTGAACGAGGTATGCCATTCTATCAAGTCTCGAAGAGGCATCTTTCAAGTCTCTGTTCCGGCAAACAGGTAACCTTAAAAATAACAGGAACGGACAATTATGGCAGGGCTTTAGGTTTTACATACCTTGAAGACGGAAGGGAGCTTGGACAGGAAATGATTAAAGCAGGATTGGCTTGGCATTACAAAAAGTATAATTCCGACACTGCGCTTGCCAACTTCGAAAAAGAGGCGAGAAGATTAAAAAAGGGATTATGGTTGGATAAAAATCCAAAAGCCCCATGGGAAGTAAGAAGACTAAGAAGACAAGGTGTGTCTGCAAAAGATTCATTTAATATTAGCCCACATTAACCAATAAAAAATATTGGGCAGAAATCTTGATTTTATGATGTTATTCCTGATTTAATTCCGACTTCTGATATTTAGTAATTTTTTGAAAATATTACTTGTAATATACTGAAAATCTTGAAGGACAAGGTGGTTAAACCTATTTCGAAAGAAGCGTTCAAATCATCGAAAAACAAGCAGCAATTAAAGCAGGTATAAAGAAGAAAGTCGGTTCACATCTTCTTCGACATAGTTTTGTTACTCATTTACTCGAAAACGGCGCCGATATACGTTATATTCAACAACTTCTGGGGCATCATTCCATAAAAACCACTGAAATTTACACCCACATCATCAATGTTTCCATATCCAAAATGCAAAGCCCCTTGGATATGCTCTAAATCAAAACTATCTGTTCAAAAATCTAAAAAGTGTCGGGATTTTTCGTCTTTTTAAAAAAACTCTATAAACACCATCAAACTTCAAATCAACAGCATTTTCAGGCTACCTGTAATTTTCCGAAATTGTTCTTTTCGAGCCTTTCCAACACATAGCTTTTAGTGATTTTAAGCTCTTTAGTTAAACTATCAGAAGGGAG
>JAAYWF010000110.1 GCA_012516825.1 Lentimicrobium sp.
GCATGGTAAACACAGGGTTTACGAACGCGGTTCGCGCTTGGTACTCGAAGAGAACTATAATAATGATCAACTCGACGGCACCAAGAAGGTATTTTATAGTAACGGCACTTTGCAAGAGGAATCGGAATATAAAAATGGCCAGAAAAACGGGACTTCAAAATGGTTTAATCAGTCTGGGCAAATAATTGCAGAGTATAATTATGTAAATGCCAAATTCGAAGGCACACAAAAGACCTTTTATGAGAATGGCGAACTGATGTCGGAAGAGACCTTCAAAGAGAATCTGCGCAATGGGTCTGCCAAAGAGTATCATAGAAACGGAAAAATAATGAAAGAGGGCGAGTACAAGGATAACCTGAAAGAGGGCAAATGGCTCGAATATGATGAGAATGGAAATTTGATAAATGAAATAGAATACGTTAAAGATGAACAAAAATAACGAACAAGTATTTCGAAAAATCAGAAATCCATTTACTATCCATAAAGGTTTCAACTGTTTTGGATGCTCCCCCGACAACCCCATAGGATTACAGCTCAACTTTATTGATCACGGCGATTTTATTACAGCCAACTGGCAGCCACAAACTAATTATCAAGGTTATCACAACCTTCTGCATGGCGGAATACAAGCAACCTTGCTCGATGAGATTGCAAGCTGGTTTGTAAATGTAAAACTAAAAACCGCTGGGGTTACTTCAAAGATAGAGATCAAATACAAAAAACCGGTGTACGTTGACTCAGGCCCGATAATGCTCAAGGCTACTCTAATAAGATTAATGCGAAATATTGCAGATATAAAAGTTGAGTTGTTTAACGATGAAAAACAATTATGTGCTGTTGGAGTTGCACAGTATTTCACCTTCTCCGAAAAAATTGCAAAAGAAAAATATTACTACCCGGAACCTAATAAATTCTATTTCGAAAAGGATTAAATCAAAGCCCAAATCATAACTGGCTACATAGTTTTTCGAAAAAAGAGACCCAATCAACACCCGAACTCCTCTTCCCTAACCTGACGATAATTACCTCCTTATCAGGGAATACATAGATATACTGCCCCAATATTCCTTTGGCAAAAAAAGCGCCATCCTCCTTTACCCTCCAACCGTATGAATACGGAATCCCTTGTGAATCGCAAAAATTTCCATCGGCTTTCATGGTTGCCTCAATCCATCTCTTCGGAACTACCTGCAAACCATTCCAGTTACCTCTATTCAAGTAAAGTCGCCCAAATTTTGCCATATCCAACGCCCTACTATTTAAACAACAAAAGGCTTTGATCTGACCTCTCTTTTTACTATCTAAACTCCACGTTGCGTCATACTCCATTCCGAGGGGCCTCCATAATCTCTGTTCTATAAGCTCGGCCAGATTTCCACCGGTAACACGCTCCAACACAATACCAAGCAGCAAGCTATTAACGCTCACGTAATCATATTCAAGGCCTGGCGCTGATTTGATTTTTAATCTACCGACATACTTTTTTAAATCTTTACCGTAATAATATTTTGCCATATCGCTAAAAGGGGTAGAATAGCCTTCGTTAAACCGTATTCCCGATTGCATATCAAGCAAATGTTCAAGGGTGATTTTCGAAAACCGGATATCGGAGTTAAGAAGTTCGGGGATAAAATCGGTTACAGACTGATGTACAGATTTAATGTATCCTTCCTCTATAATAATCCCGACAAGAGCCGACACAAATGATTTGCTGACCGAGAAAGACGAAACCATTGCATCGGCCTGAAAACCCTTCGAATAATGCTCGAATTGCAAAGTGTCATTCTTTATAATAAGCAATGCGACTGTCTTGGTATTTTCTAAAAAATCAATAAAACTATTTTCAAAACCACCTTCGCAAAAACCTTCCGGGAGGTTCAACGAAATGAAAGAATCGGAAGGAATAAAGTGAAAAGCAGTATCGCCTTTGTTAATAGTTTCAGCAGGAAACTTCTTGTAATCATCAAAATCAGCCAGATTCCAATAAAAATACCTCGCAACATGACACGAGTTTAACGTCAAAATAAGTGGTAGGATTAGTATGATGATTCGATTTTTCTTCATTTTAGCAAAAGTATTCAAAACTTCAGTTTGCTTTTCAACTTGAATTAATCAGAATAATGCTTTCATCCGCTAAACTATTGATTTTATGAAACTAATCCGGAATTATTATTTGGTCGGTAGAATTTTTACAGCGCTGATTACAAACATATAATTATAAAAATACTGCCCTATGAAAAATCGGTTTGAAATCACATCAGATAATTTTGAACCGTCTAACATTTTGCAGCCTGGAGGAGTAACGGATATATCCATGTCTTTTATCAATCGTTACATTCTCCACTGTTACCGACGCTTTTATTTGATATAACGAATGGCTATTCCAATAAAATTTTCCCGTTTTTACAACATCAAATTGGTCATTTTTAAAAGAAAAACAGTTTGTTTAGTACTAATTCCTATTTTTGTTTTTTAATTACGATTAGTAAACAAACATCAATATCATCATATCATGGCAGATTTAAGTACTAATTACATGGGGTTTAAGCTTAAAAACCCTATCATTGCCGGTAGCACAGGGCTAAGCATGAGTGTTGAAAACCTCAAATCACTTGAAAAACATGGCGCCGCAGCCGTAGTTCTGAAATCGTTGTTCGAAGAACAAATTATGCACGAGGTAAACAAAGCTTTAGCCGGCACTGATAACAAAGATATTTCATACTACCCTGAAGCTGAGGACTACATCAGACATTACACTAAAGAGAAAGATTTGAACGACTACCTCCGTCTGATCGAAAATGGAAAAAAATCTATAAGCATTCCACTGATTGCCAGTATTAATTGCTTCTCGGCCTCGGAATGGACTACATTTGCAAAAAAGATTGAAAGCGCCGGCGCCGATGGCCTTGAGCTGAATATTTTTATCCTCCCTTCCGACACTAACCGTGAGCCCTCCCAAAATGAGCAGGTCTATTTTGATGTAGTTACTGAAGTGCTCAAACAAGTTTCAATACCTATTGCACTTAAGATAAGTTATTATTTCTCAGGACTTGCAAAGACAGCGTTAAAGCTCTCGTGGACAGGCATTTCCGGTATGGTGCTTTTCAATCGCTTTTTCTCGCCCGACATTGATATTAACAAATTTATAGTAACGCCTTCGCACGTATTCAGCACCAAAGATGAGATATACACTACCTTACGATGGATTGCCATGCTTAGTAACAGACTACATTGCGATATTGCCGGATCAACAGGCGTACACGACGGTAAAGGGGCTGTTAAACTCTTGCTGGCCGGAGCTAAAGCGGTACAAATAGCAACGATACTTTACAAAAACGGTTTTGAAACCATCGGCGAAATGATACGATTTATTGAACAGTGGATGAATAAGCACGATTTTAAAACTACCGAAGAGTTTATCGGCAAATTAAGTATGAAGTCAACTGAAAATCCTGCTGCATACGAGAGAGTTCAGTTTATGAAACACTTCGCAGGCATCTATTAACATCATATCAACACAGGTCGGCGGCGAGGCGACTTGAAAAAATCACGAAACTCGGGCGGGCCGGTAAGATACTTACCGGTAAAATCGTCCATATTATCAATCGTTTCATTAGAGAGCAAGTCAGCAACATCGTCCATCGAATTAGCGCCAATAAGAAATGGAGGTTCGTCAAGTTTCAAAAAACCACCCCTAAAGCGCCCAATGATCTGATACTCCTCAAGCTCAGTAACTTTCTTGCCAGTAATAGCACAGGTGGAAAGGTGATCGTAAATATCAATTTCGGAAGTGATAGATTTTTGAAAAATATGGGTAATACGACCTTCCAAATGTTCAGCAAAATAACGCTGCAAATTCTCTTTCGATTGAGCTGAATAACTATTTACAAAAGTAAGCGCACAACTGAAACATATAGCAAATTCAAACATCACCTCCATTTTGCCAGATATGGGATTACGTCTAAACACCTTTTCAATCATGTACTCAGCATCAGTTTCGATGATCTTTTTCTGACAGACCTGGCACCTTTCGATAGGCATATTGCTGATACTGTCATAAAACAGCGAAGGGATAATCAATTTAGAATCATCATTGTAGTAGTTCGTAGTTTCCATAATCAATCATTTCAGTTAAACAAGCATCCTCAATCCTGATAACGGATAAAATAATGAAATCAATCGGTTTTGGATCATTTTAATCAGGCTATTTCTTTTGCAAATTAAAAAAATCGCAAATCAAAAATCAAGATGTTGGATTTTATAATTTTGAAAACTATATAACTTGCGCAAATAAACCATTATTTTGCATAACGAAATAATTAATCATGATAATTGAAATTGATCCGGGGGCTGGTTTTTGTTTTGGCGTTAAAAGAGCTATAAGCCTTGCCGAAGATAAGCTACAACAAGGAGGTAAGCTGTTTTCGCTCGGACAAATCGTTCACAACAAAGACGAAGAGCAACGATTGAATCAACTTGGCATGACTACCATTACACACGATCAAATGGATGAGGTTAAAGATAATCCCATCCTGATAAGAGCACATGGCGAACCGAAATCAACTTATCAAAAAGCTCTTAAAAACAATATCGAACTGATTGACGCTACCTGCCCCATAGTATTAAAATTGCAAAATGAAATAAGAAAATGTTGGCTCGAAGGTGATGAAGACAACCGGCAAATCGTGGTCTTTGGAAAAAAGGGACATCCTGAAGTGATTGGCCTTCAGGGAAATATTGACAATCAGGCAATTATTATCGAAAACATTTCGGATATTGAAAAGATAGATTTCTCAAGACCGATATTTCTTTTTTCGCAAACCACGGCTGACGAAGAACTGTTTGACATTATAAAAAATGATATTGCCAAGCGGCTTAATGATGCTCAGAAAAGCTCAACACCGCCTTTGCATGTAACAAAAAGCATTTGTAGTCAGGTAAAAAACAGAAAAAATCAGGTTATCACATTTGCATCGAAGCATGATTTAATTATCTTTGTCGGTGGTAAAAACTCTTCAAATGGTCGTTATCTGTTCAGTTTGTGTAAGGCTGCCAATACTAACTCTTTTTTTATCGAAAACGAAACAAATATCAATCCCGGATGGTTGACTGGGGTAAAAAGCATTGGGATTACCGGCGCCACCTCAACACCGGACTGGCTTCTGGAAAAAGTTAAAAGTCATATAAACACGCTTATTCAGCGCTGATGTACATAAAAAAACTCGACATACATAATTTCAAAAATTACGAAAA
>JAAYWF010000015.1 GCA_012516825.1 Lentimicrobium sp.
AATCAATTCGTCTGGTTTTAAAATCTTGTCATATTGACTTTTTACTTTACCTAATTTACAATCTTCTGTTATCAGTTTCAAAAAGTCGCTAAAATCAACATTTTCATTTGCTAATCGGTTTACTGTATCCCAGTCAATCTCCTGATTTATTTTTGAGGGAAAAAGTATTTCACTTTCATAAGCATTGTCTGCATTGAGTTTTATCAATCCAATCCCAAAAGCATTATTTAATCTGCGTATTTCGTCTCTAAATGTTGGGTCGTCATCCAAATTCAAAGTCACTAAATATCCTTCGTTCGCCCAACTTGAATTTGAAACAGCTTGAAAAAATGATTGTCGTAAATTGCTGAAATTTAAATTAATCTTTAGCTCGAACGAGAATAACTTAATTGAACTAATCTTTAAATAGTCTTGTATCTCGCGTGTTTCAGTTGTATAGTCCTTGAATGGAAAATATACTCCAACCAAATCAGGATGCAACCACTCATTTTGTCCCTTTGTTGTTTTATTGGAGTTCTCGTGATAAATTGTCTTTAAGTTTGCCTTAAAATGCGTATCTACCGATGCGTAAGAAACAACAATTGGATGTAAATCTCTTTCATTGAACTTTTTGGGTTCTACTTTCTCTTTTTTTATCTGCTCGGTATCTTTCTGTTTTTGTAGTTTCTCTACATCTGTCTTAGTCGCTAATTTACGAAGGAAAAACTGAGCAGGTCTCTCGCTTGTCTGAATTACAATTGAATCCTCTCCGTTATTATTAATATCAACGTAGCAATATGCTGCAATTGTTGCCCAAGGAGTCTTACCATTGGTTGTAAAATCTCCTATTGTACCAATCTCGTTGGCATTATCCCAAATCTCTTTGGCTGAAAGTGGTGTCCCAACTTTCTCAATCGTTTTTTCAATTACGTCCCAAAATGTTGTTTTTGCCATATCAATTTATGTATATCATTGTCGTAGTGCGGTTTTTTACAATGCAAGCTAACGTATAATTTACGAAACAAAGTTACAACATTCGAGTAAAAAGCAAAAAAAAGAATAATGGAAAGAACATTTTTGAAAAATAAATCTTGTAATGCTCTCCAAACTTAAAACTGCAGTGGATGTTGCAAGCAATTCACGAGGCGAATCTTTCTGTTCACCCCACACCTACTTTTGCTTTTAAACTTACACTGATGACTTATACTCCCTCACAGAAGGTGATTTGTTAAGGATTGACTATAACAGGTTACATTCGCTGCATTTTACTATTTCAAAGGTAATATCTTCGAGAAATTCGATATCTGCATTACCTTGATATGCCACATTCATATATTCTTTTATAAATTCCTCATTAAAACTGCGATTAAAAATTATTTTCGATGAAGTTGAATTGCAAATAGGACATTTGTCCCTTGAAATAATACCTTTTTTCATAGTTATTTCAATAGTTTCCATTAACGGTTTCGGGCTATGCATAGTGCGGATTTTAAAGCACTTCACTTTCAATTTATTGCTAAATTTCATACTGGCACAATCTTTCTATTTATTACTGTCGCCAGCATTACGTATAGCCTTTGTTGTAGCTAGTTCTATTTCTTCAATTGTTGGTAATTCAGTTTTTATTTCTTTCGGAATTGCATTGTTAATTTCATATTCTGCTATTCCAATAGGTTGTGTCATTCCTCTTAGTGCATATTCTGCAATTATTTCAGATTTAGATTTACACAACAGTAATCCAATAGTTGGGTTTTCCGCTTTCGTTTTTAAACTATCATCTATTGCCGACAAATACAAATTCATTTTACCAGCAAATTCCGCTTTAAATTCAATTGCTTTTAATTCAACCACAACATAGCACTTTAACTTAATATGATAAAAAAGTAAGTCAATATAGAAATCTTGATTATCAATTTTCACAGGAACTTGTTGTCCGACAAATGAAAATCCAGTTCCTAATTCAAGTAAAAAAGAAGTTATATGTTTAACTAATTGAATTTCTATATCTTTTTCAAGTGCTTTTTCTTGTAATGTCAAAAAGTCAAATTTGTATGGGTCTTTTAGAGTTTCTGTTGTTAATTCAGAATGTGGGGTGGGTAGTGTTTCTGTGAAATTTGTAATTGCTTTTCCATGTCTTTCGTAAAGATTCAATTCTATTTGATGCAACAAAACTGAACGTGACCAATTGTTTTCAATCGTTTTGTTTGAATAAAAAATAGCCTCTTCAATGTTTTTTGACTTTGAAATTATCACGACATTATGTCCCCATGGAATTTGTCCAACAAGTTGTTGGATTTTTTCGATATCTATCTCTGATTGCGAATAAAACTCAAACCATTTTTTCATTGAAAACAAATTGCTTCTTGAAAAACCTTTTTGATTTGGGAACTCCTCTTTTAAATCTTTTGACAACTCTTCAACAACCGAACTCCCCCAATTTGCAGTATTTACTTTTTCAGAAATCGACTTTCCAATTGTCCAATACAAACTCATTAGTTCCCTATTAACCGAAATAGATGCTTTTATTTGAGTTCTTTGAATTAAGGTTTTTAGTTCATTTACCCAGTTAATGTATTCTGTATGTTTTTTTGTCAAACTCATAATTACAAAAATATATCATTTTCTTCAATTTCTGATTTATTTCTAAAAAATATATGGTTTCAATATTAGGAGTAGGTTTTTTAGAATTGGCTACAACGTCTAATTTACGAAATAAAGTTACAAAAGTCGAGCAAAAAGCAAAAAAAGAATAATGGAAAGAATATTTTTGAAAAATAAATCTTGTAA
>JAAYWF010000111.1 GCA_012516825.1 Lentimicrobium sp.
AACCTCTGGCAAGGCTACTCAGAATAAAAAAGCCGGCAAAACTATTTTGCATCGTTCACCACTTGATTTTAAGGTTTATGGTGCAGATGGCATTGATTCCGAGACTTTTGAGCAAATGACAACAGCCATGAAAATTCCGGTAGTTGTAAAGGGAGCGCTAATGGCTGATGCTCATGTAGGCTACGGATTACCCATTGGAGGGGTGGTTGCTGCCTATAATGCCGTGATGCCTTATGGAGTGGGTATGGACATTGGCTGCAGGATGTGCTTGAGTATTTATCCCGATTCTCCTCTGATCCTTGATAAAAATCGTGAACAGTTAAAAAGTATCATCATCGAAAATACGCGTTTTGGACTGTCGGAGTTTAATGATATTGGCAACCATGAGCTTATGGAACGGAAAGAGTTTAAAGAGATAGATTTCTTGAAATCATTGCAGAAGTTATTTTATAATCAATTAGGCACATCGGGGCATGGGAACCATTTCGTGAATATGGGGTTCTTAGTTGTAGATGAAAACTCGGCTGAACTTGGGCTTCAGGCAGGAGAATATTTTGCTGTTTTATCTCATTCCGGCTCAAGAAATTTTGGCGCCAGAATAGCAAATCATTATACCGATATTGCACGTAAAAAACTTGGGATAAGTGGTCAGGGCGCACAGCTTGCATGGCTCGATTTGGATAGTGAAGAGGGACAGGAGTACTGGCTGGCAATGACGTTAGCCGGAGATTACTCTTCGGCCAATCATAAGATCATCCATTCAAAGCTATCAAAAGCTTTAGGCAGCAAGCCGATAAAAATATTCGAGAACCATCATAATTTTGCATGGCGTGAAAAACTTTCTGATGGCCGCTGGATGATTGTTCATCGCAAAGGAGCCACTCCCGCTAATATTGGAGATATTGGCATTATACCCGGAAACATGGTGTCGCCGGCTTTCGTTGTTTCGGGTAAAGGAAATGAGAAATCACTAAATTCAGCATCTCATGGCGCAGGCCGTCAGCTATCTCGAAATATGGCAAAAAAAACGTTAACACCGGAAAGTATGAAAAAACATCTTAAAAAACATGATGTTACACTTATAGGAGGCTCAACCGACGAATCCCCCGATTCGTACAAAGATATTTTTCAAGTAATGGAAGCACAAAAAGAGCTTGTAAATATCCTTGCGCGTTTTTATCCAAAAATTGTAAGGATGGCGTAGCAAAATCCTGTTGGGCTTAACTATCAATTTTATGCCGTTGATATGTCCGCAATAGTCTAATTTCTATTTCATCTCATCAGACTAAACAGCGATTATAAAGGCATTATCATTCCGGATTTTCAGAATAGTTTAGTCTTCTGTAAAATTAGAAAGGGTGTTGTGCAACCAATCCCGATTAAAAAAACTTTATGACAAACCCTATTTGTTCTCCAAATTGCAATCTGTTGTGTCTTCCCTTATTATGCTAAAAACAACTTCATCATCACGTTTCATGAGATAATGTTCACGGGCAAATTTTTCCTTTACCGCAGGATCATTTTCGAGTTGGTCTAAAAAGATACTGTCCTTTCGAAGTTCATCAAGATAGAATTGTTTTTGCTTCTCTGCCTTCTTCACCTCCGAACGCAGCTTTATATGGTGGAAAAGATTATTTTGATCAAAAAAGATTATCCATACCGCAAAAGCAAGAAAGATTAATACATACCGGTTCCAAAATATTTTGTAGCTAAATTTCATTGTAGTAATGACAATAGAAAAGACAAACAAAAGTAATCCTTTTTGCAAAAAGCAATTCAGCACACCTCTTTTTCTAATAACCTTTTCGCATTATTCTTACTAAACAGAGATTTTATGTAAAAGCGATTTTTCGTATTTTGTATCAAAAAAAATGAATGTCGAAACAATCAAAACATGATATCTATGCACAAAAAAGATAAATAGATTAAAATATTGCCCCCATTGTTGGTTTAAACCTAAAGTGAAAATATTCTCCTATAAGAGCTGATAAAAGAATTGAAATCATTATCAGGATGATTTAGTATTTTGATTTAGTTCCTTTTATGACTATTTCACCGAGTAAATAACCATAAAGCTGAATAGATTCATAAAGCGCTGCCTACATAAATTATATTCACAATTCGACTTTAACCAAAACTCCTAATTTTGCTTACGAATTAAGTTTTTCATTTTTATAAAAATCACACTGATGAAAAGAGTATGTTTTTTTAAATCAAGTTTTGTTATTAGAGCTTTATTAGTGAGCTTTAGCATTTTACCCTTTTGGAATTTTCTCTATTCTCAATCCGAAGGCTTTAGTTTAAAAACCGAAATATACCAGCTCAAAAACGGGCTTACCATTTACCTTAATGAAGATAGTGCGCTACCTAATATTTTCGGAGCTGTTGTGGTTAAAGGCGGTAGTAAACGCGATCCTGCAGACGCCACCGGAATTGCCCATTATTTCGAACATATCATGTTTAAAGGAACCGATAAAATCGGAACTCTCGATTATGTTAAAGAAAAAATCTATCTCGACAGCATCGCCGAGCTTTATGATAAGCTGTCATCAGTTACCGCTGCTGAAGATAAAAATATGATTCAAAAGAAGATCAACCGACTTTCGATTAAGTCGTCGGAATATGCCATTCCGAATGAGACTGAAAAGATATTAGGTGAGATGGGTTGCGCTTATCTTAATGCCGGCACAAGCTACGACGGTATCGCATATTTCAATGTGCTGCCATCAAGTCAACTGCAAAAATGGATGATGGTCTATTCACATCGTTTTATCAACCCGGTTTACAGGCTATTTCAATCGGAATTAGAAGCTGTGTACGAAGAGTATAATATGTATAGCGATAATCGTTTTGCTACCGCTCTTGAGGAGTATTTATCTCACTTTTTTCCCGATCATCCCTATGGTGTTCCAATAATTGGTTATCCTAAAGATTTAAAATATCCCTCTATGTCGAAGATGCATGAATATTTCGAAACATATTATGTAGCCAACAATATGGCTCTTATCCTCTCCGGCAACTTTAATATAGATGAGGTTAAACCGATGATAGAGAAATATTTTGGCCAATGGCGAAGCGGTAAAATCCCCGAAGCGCCCGACACATGGAAAATAGAGCCATTCAAAGGAAGGGTAGAGGTAAACAAAAAACTAACTCCTGTAAAGTTTGGCCTTAGAGGCTATCGGTCGGTACCTCAAAACCATCCTGATTCGCCGTTGCTTGACGTGATCGGTATGTTACTTACTAATTCAGCTCAAACCGGACTTATGGATCAACTTGTGATTGATAATAAGCTGATGGCAGCCCAATTGATTGGCGACCATCGTGCTGATGCCGGAGGAGAATATATTCTTTACATACCAAAACTAATTGGTCAATCATTGAAGAAAGCTGAAAATCTTATTGAGGAGAAACTGAACAAGCTCAAATCAGGAGAGTTTGATAATGATCTTTTGGAAGCCGTGAAAATGGAAATTATCATGGGCCATAAACAGAATTTTGAAGATCAGTTTAATAGAGGTTATATGATGATATTCTCTTTTATGAATGAAAAAGAGTGGCAAGATATACTCGATTATCCTGAGACCATTAAAAAAGTGACTAAAGAAGATATCGTAACCATCGCAAAAAAGTATTTTGGGGATAATTACCTTTCATTTCATTCCGGATCAGGGCTACCAAAAAAACCTGAAACTATCAAGCCGCCATTCGAAAATATACCAGCTAAAAACACCGAAGAAAAATCGGAATTTGCAAAAATGATTGCCGAAACAAAAGTAGCATCATCACCACCTCAATTTATTGAGTTTGGCCCTCCCGGACAAAAGACTAAAGACGTATTGATAGATAACATCACCGATCTGGCTCACCTTTATTGGGTAAATAATAGTGTGAATGATGTTTTCAACCTTAAAATCAATTATGGTATTGGCACCTATAAAATGCCTATTCTCGAGCCCGCTTCTGAATACATAAGCCTCGTTGCTCCTTTTTCAATGACGTTTGCCGATTACAGTAAAGAGTTACAAATGTTGGGAGGCACACTTAACGTAAGTGCTTCAGAAGATTATTTAACAGTAGAAATAATAGGCCCTGAACCCAACATAAAGCCTATCTTGAAATTAATAGGAAGACTTCTCAGCAATCCAAGCCTTGACGATAGAAAAATCAAAAACCTCTATGAGTCATATAGGGTAGTGGAAAAAATGAATAAAAAGGACCCTGAAACATTAGGTTATGCGCTTTATTCGTATGCTGTTTACGGTAAAGAATCGGAGTTTCTAAAGGGACTCTCGGCAAAAGAGATAAAAAAGCTTAAAGCTGCCGACCTAACTTACGCAATTTTAACAGCATTAACTTATGAGGCCGATTTTCATTATTCCGGTACTCTTGATTTCGAACAGGTTAAAGAAAATATTAACATCCATCTGAACCCCAAAAAAATTGTCAATAAAAGTCAGTCTCCTGTAAAGAAGAATTATGTTGCCTACAGCGAACCACAGGTATTTTTCCTTGAGGAATCGTCAGCCTTGCAAAGCAAAAACTATATGTTCATCAAAGGCAACACTATAACAGAAAAAGAGAAACCCTTGCTAAACGCATATTATGAGTACCTTGATGGAGGTATGTCAAGTATTATTTTTCAAGAGATACGCGAGTATAGGTCTTTAGCCTATGCCACAGGCGCCTCTTTATTTATACCATTTTATAAAGATGAAGAAACCTCATTGACAAGCTTTGTTGGTACGAAAGCCTACAAAACCCAAGAAGCTATTCAAGTAATGCATCAAATTATCACCTCACAACCCGAAAAAAGTAATCGGATTGATATGGTGCGTTCCTCGTTAACGCAATCTATAAACAGCAAGAAACCTCCATTCCGCCAAATATCATATCCGGTAGCCGGATGGATAAAACAAGGATATGATGAGGACCCCAGAAAAAAATGGGTAAATGTTTACGAAACAATGAGTTTTGATGATATAATACAGACTTTCAACAATCAGTTTTATAAAAAACCCGTTATAACAACGATAATTGGAAAAAAGAAGCGAATCGGAAGCGAATGGATGAAGGAGTTTGGAAAAATAACAGAAGTTAAGAAAAAGGATATAATAAAATAATAATTGTGATAAAAACCCTTGATAATCAATATATTATTTAATGAACGATTAACTTCTGAAAATAAGGGCTACACTATATACAAAACTGACATCTGTAAAAATTCCAACTTATTATGCTTAACGCTGAAGAAATAGTAAAAAACATCGTTACAACTTCATCGGACAAAATTGATAAAGAAGCGCTGTTAGATAAATACCAAGAGCCTGTATCTCGCTTTTTCCATTATCATCTGCCGGATGGTATTCCAGATCAACAATTTTTCAAAATACCCATGACCGGAATTATCAAATTAGTAAGTTGGACTCATTTCAAATCCATACTTTATGCACATCCATTTATAGGTTTTTTATGGCAAGCAACATTAAAAATGGGAATATTACCCATAAAAGGTTACGATTATCTCTTTAAAGATCAGGGAGCTACGCGGTGGACTTTTTTCAAAGTCATTCCTTTTATGAGTGAGTCGGGCGATGAAGTAACACGCTCGGCCGAAGGAAGAGCGAAGATAGAGTCGCTCTTTACTCCACATCTACTCATACATCCAGATATTATTTGGGAAGCGGTTTCTGATGAAGAAATTACTGCAACGTGGAAAATTTTTCAGGAAACAGAACCGATACATTTGATTATTGGTAAAAATGGCGATTTAAAGTCGGCGTACCTACGACGCTGGGGTAACCCGGGCGGAGTTAAAAAGTATGAATATCATACTTTCGGAATCAATGTGTTGAAGGAAAAAAAGTACAAAGGCGTTATTATCCCTACAAAAGGCAACTCCGGCTGGTGGTTTGGAACAAAACAATACGATGATGGCGAATGTTTCAGGTTCGAGGTGGCTACGCCTTAAGATTTTAAAATAAAACCTATACCACTGTGAATTAAACAATCTAAAGAAAAAGTATAAAAGCGAATCTTTTTTTGCTTAAAACTATTTTATAGGTTTCAACCGTACTGAAGATGTATAAACACCGGCAAAGCACAGGAGCGTACAAATTGCAAAGGTTATTTTCATGCTTTTAAGCAATTCCAATGAGAGATCCGGCGATAATTTTACATTACCAATAACCAATGATATAGCCATCATAGCGATACCCATACTAAAAGCCTGCCCTGTAAGACGCATTGTTCCCGTTGTTGCTGATGCCATACTATAAAACTTTTGTTCTACTGAACTCATGATAACATTAACATTTGGGGATGAGAAAAACCCAAAACCCAAACCAAGTAAGGCTAATATAAAAACAAGAAAGTAAAAACTTGTTGTCCCTGTAATAAAGACAAGTAATAAAAGCCCTAATGCTACTATAGCCATACCAATAGTGGCTAAAAGTGATGCGGATATTCTATCCGACAGACGACCGGAAACCAATGAGGTAACCGACTGAATAATTGACTGGACAATCAATACAAGTCCGGCCTCTTTCGGATCAAGGCCGCGCACATATTGCAGATACAAGCTAAACATAAAAGCAATGGCAAAAGTGGCCGAATAATTGATTAATGCTGACAAAGTTG
>JAAYWF010000112.1 GCA_012516825.1 Lentimicrobium sp.
TACAAGATGATCTGGTGCCTTTTGTTAAAACGATAAGTCGCTTGACAAGAGATAGTCTTGGAAATCTTACGGAATATCAAATGCCCATAGAGATGCCGGCATTAAAAGGATCAAGTGCAGAATTTATTCCCAATCTGAACCTTCCTCATTACTCCAATAAAGTTTTCAAATTAAATGAGATTACCCTGGATTCGTTTAGGATTGGATATATTTATGGTGGTATTTTAAGCCCCTCTTTAAACCCATTTACATATAATCAAACCAACACTACAAGTGCCGATAACACTATTTATGAGGTTTGGTTAACTACAAATCCGGTGTCCATAACCGAGTATGAAATTGATGGAAACAATCCATATCAAATCGAGGTGTTTCCAAATCCTTTTGAAAACGATTTGATCGTCAAATTCAATATCAAGAGGTCAGCAAAAATCTCTTATTTCATAACTAATAATCTTGGACAAATAATTCAAAAAACCGACAACAAAACATATCCGGATGGCAATCATGAATTAAAAATAAATTTGTATAAAAGAACATCAAGAGAAATATTAAATTTGACTGTTGTATTTGATAACAAATATTACGTAACAAAAAAACTGATAAGGGAATAGCGCTACCGCTAACAGCCGTTTGCTGCATTGGGGTTCAAGTGGTTAAGTCAAGCGTTATGTCCCAAATCGGTATTTGTGTCGGCGGATAGGTAAGAAGCCAGTAATCAGCAACTTTTTATAACGCTAATCGTTATAAATCATAACGAAAAAAGAACTTGAGTCAAAATGAGCAAAACAAAATTTTTAAGTATTCTGTTTCTTTTGGCAACTGCAAATTTAGTTGCACAATCGGAAAAATTCGAGTACAGATTTTCTATTGACGTTGCAAATTTAATAGAAAAAGATACAGTTCCTTGGAGATTTCAAATGGGAGCAAATGAGTATTCTTTTATTGGTAATTATCGGAAAACACGAGAAACTTGGGACAAAAATGGTGTTAGAGTAGCGAGTCTAACAAAAGAAGATAGCTTGTATTTTGTTGAATTTTCGCCTGTTAATGCGAGAGATTATATTATTGAGCGTTCCAAAAATGAGCAAATTATTATTATCAATGAGGCTCATACTTATCCTTCTCATAGAACTTTTACACATTCGTTATTGCAAGGGTTATACGATAATGGATACAGATATTTGGGTTTGGAGGCTCTTTTTGATACCGTTATCAACGAAAGAAAATATCCAATAATAGAAAGCGGATATTATACTAAAGAGCCGGAATTTGGAAATTTAATTTACACTGCACTTAATATTGGATTTAAATTGTTTGGTTATGAAGCAACCGGAGGCGAAAATGGAAAAGAAAGAGAAATTGCTCAAGCCCGAAATATTATCAGGTTTATAGATCAAAATCCTCACGGTAAGTTGCTCATACATTGCGGACACGACCACGTCATTGAAGGTATGCCGAGTAGTCGAGCTTGGGAAAAAGCAATGGCAGGTAGATTAAAAGAATATACACAAATAGATCCTTTTACAATAGACCAAACCCAATTCGCTGAAAAAAGCGAAATAATGTATAATCACCCTTTTATAGCTATGATTAATAAGGAATTTCCTGTTGTTTTGATTGATAAGAACGGGAATTTGTTCAATGGAAAAAAGGGAAATGAACAAGTTGATGTTAGAATAATCCACCCCGAAACACATTATGTAAACAATCGTCCCAATTGGCTTTTGAGCATAGAAAACAGAAAAGAGTATCGCATTGAAAATTTAAAAATAACTCAATATCCTCTTTTGGTGTTAGCATATCGCAAAAATGAGTTTGAAAATAGAGGAGTGCCTACTGATATAATTGAGGTGTTTGAAAGCGAAAACGCCCCATTTCTCATTCTTGAAAAAGGGGACTATGACATTATAATGAAAGACAGAAATTATAGCATTATCAATAGATACGAAATAAAAGTTGAGTGAAATAAAAACTGCTGACAATAAAGTTTATATGCAACAAAGGTTTCATTGGGGTTCAAGTGATTAAGTCAAGCGTTCTGTTCCAAATCGGTATTTGTGTCGGCGGATAGGTAAGAAGCCAGTAATCAGCAACTTTTTATACCGCTAATCGTTATAAATCATAACGAAAAAAGAACTTGAGTTAAAATAGATATTTGTCAAATTTAATAGCACTAACATGAAAAAGAAACTTACAAAAACCGGTCTTATCTTTACGCTGGCCATCATTTACGTAAACTTAATCAATGCCCAAGACTATTTGATCACTTTTACAGGTTCCGGTCAAAGCAATAATGTTGAAACTGTTGAGGTCAAAAACATTACACAGCAAAATTCTGTTACACTGAATGGCGCTGACACTCTGCACCTTGTTTATGTTGTCGGCATAAATCCAATAGATCAGGAAAATGCAGGTATAAAAGTTTATCCAAATCCAACCATGCATTCCAGCCGTGTTGAATTTTACAATTCAGAGGCTGGTAATGTTACCATGGAGATTATTGACATAAGCGGCAAGACTTTGAGTGCGCTTCCTATCAAACTTTCTATAGGCATGCAGGTTTTTGAAATTAAAGGCATGGGCACAGGTATTTATCTGCTGAAAGTTACAACAGAAACAACTTTGTATCAACAACGACTGATCATTTATTCTGAAAGCTTCGGAACCCCGCAAATAAATTATATTGGAAGCTATGATCATGGTAGTGTACCTTTAGAAATGAAAAGTACGAAAAGCATAGTTCAAATGCAATATAATAATGGGGATAAGCTTGTAATTAAAGGCATCTCAGGTGATTATTCACATACTAAGTCGCTAATCCCGACTGAGAGTCAGAACATTGATTTTGAGTTTATTGAATGCGTTGATGGTGATGGAAATCACTATGGAGTTGTTACTATCGGTGAGCAGGTGTGGATGGCTGAAAACCTGAAAACAACTCACTATCGAAATGGAACACCAATTGAATATCCGGGGTCTGATAATAGCGCCTGGCAAAACAACTCCTCGGGCGCTTATGCCTGGCATGGTAACGATATTAACTGGAAAGACAAATACGGCGCTTTATATAACTGGTATGCCACAATCAATAATAATGAACTTTGCCCTCCAGGCTGGCAAGTGCCAAGCGATGCCAGATGGATGGAATTGGCGCTTTATGCTTTAACTGGCAATACCCTTAAATCCTGCCGGCAAGAAAACTCACCACTTGGCGGCGATTGCAGTACTACGGTTCATCCCCGCTGGGATTCTCATGAGACAATTTATGGTGTTGATGAGTTTGGCTTTTCTGCCTTTCCAGGCGGCCACCGTTATGCTTTTGGCTCGTACGACGTCATTGGCAACCTCGGGCTTTGGTGGTCATCCACGGAGAGCTCGACTACGGGCGCGTGGTGCTGGGGCATGAACTACGACGACAGCAACGTAGCCCGCGGAGCACTCAATAAGGGTTACGGGTTCAGTGTGCGCTGCCTCCGGGATTAAGCTTTTTGACAATTTTACCATTTGACTGTTTTTACCCTGAACCAGAAAATTTTTTAAAAATGAAAATCGAAGAGTTTTATCAACTTGAGTTATGGAATCTTATTGTTGCTCTCTGCTTTAGGATGGAATATTCTGGCGTGTTTATAAAAAATCAGCAATGTTGTTGCAGGGCAAATAAGAGAATGTGAAAATTTTAGAAATAATAACGAAAAAAATTAAAAATTAAAAAATATGAATAGAAAATCTGTAATCAAAATTTGGATTGTTGCCACAGTAATGGTTTTTTTATTTACAAGTTGCGAAAGAGAAAAAATAATATCTTCTTCTGACCTTCCAAGTGAAATCACAAGTTATATTTCAACTCACTTTCCAAATAACGTCATTATTCAAGTAGTTTTAGAAAGAGATGGATTAACTAAAACGTATGACATTTTACTCTCTGAAAGTATAAGTTTGGAGTTTAACCGCAAAAAAGAAATTATTGATATTGACGGAGTAACTCAATTGCCAAACTCTGTTATCCCTGAAAAAATCCTGCAATATGTTAATACTAATTATCCGACTAATTTTATCACGGATTGGGAATTGGAGTATAAATATCAACAAGTTCAACTTGATAATGGGCTTAACTTAGAATTCAATATGAACGACGACTTTTTGAGAATAGACAACTAAAAGTTCAAAAGGTAACAAAGTGTAGCATTAATAAGGGCTTCAAAAGGGGGTTCAAGTGTTTTAGCCCGTACAAATTATCGTGTAGATGTAAAGTTAAATCGAACTGAATGAATGACCTACTTTATTCCATACCGACAATCATTTTTTGTGCGATAGGATATTATTTCTCCTGGAGGCATTATTCAAGGAACAACCTTACAATTGCAGTTCTTTTACTGATGGTTTGTGGTCTCTTGCTTCGCATTTACACTTCTTCTGACTTTTTTCTGCATTCTTGGGATGAACGTTATCATGCCCTTGTTGCTAAAAATCTCATGAATCATCCTTTAAAACCTACACTTTACGACAACCCAATTTTACCTTATGACTACAGAAATTGGGTAGGAAATCATGTTTGGGTTCACAAACAGCCATTACCTCTTTGGATAATGTCAGCAAGTATGTGGCTCTTTGGTGTAAATGAAATAGCGCTGCGACTTCCTTCAATCATTCTAACAACAATTGGAATTTGGCTTTCATTTATTATAGGTAGATATTTCTTCAACAAAAAAATTGGCTACCTAACAGCATTCCTTTTTTCCATCAATGGATTGATAATAGAATTAACTGCCGGAAGAATTGCAACCGACCACATCGACATTTTCTTTTTATTCTTTATAGAGATAGCAATTGTGTTTAGTATCCTTTTCGCGCAAAAGAGAAAACTTGTATTTAACGTTCTTACGGGAGTAAGTATTGGTGCTGCTATTTTATCAAAATGGTTACCAGCTTTAATTGTTATACCAATCTGGCTATTAACAGTAATTGACTCAGAAAAATTTAAAACAAAAGAGATCATTTTCCACTTCATCATTTTAATCACAACTTGTTGCTTGGTTTTTCTACCATGGCAAATTTACA
>JAAYWF010000113.1 GCA_012516825.1 Lentimicrobium sp.
AAAAGCCGCACCTAAAATAGGGCGGCTTTTTTTAATAACCAAATTATGTAAACTATGAAATAGTTCTTTTGAATTCGAAATAATCAATAAAAAAACACTTTTGACCTGAACAAGTGATATTATGAAACCACTACATACCAAGTAACTGTTTAGTGCAATTCTTATTGTACGGATTACTATCAGTTAAATGGGGCTAAAACAATTTACTGTGTCATTTTCCAATATTTCTCAACTTCTTCCCAGTTAATTACGTTCCAGAATGCATTTATGTATTCAGGCCTGCGATTTTGATATTTAAGGTAATAGGCATGTTCCCAAACGTCTAATGCTAATATTGGAGTGCCTTTTACTTCTGCAATATCCATTAAAGGAGAATCCTGATTAGGTGTTGAAGTAACTTTCAGGTTTTTGGAGCTGTCAACTATCAGCCACGCCCATCCGCTTCCAAAACGATTGGCGGCTGCATCACTGAACATCTCTTTAAATTTTTCAAAAGAACCGAACGCATCGGTTATTGCTTTGTTAAGATTACCTTCGGGCTGTCCCCCGCCATTTTTCTTCATAATTCTCCAAAAAAGATCATGGTTAAGGTAACCTCCACCATTATTACGAACACCTGCTGGGAGCTTTGAAATATTAGAAATTAACTCTCCGAAGGAGCGATTTTCATTATCGCTACCTTTAACGGCAGCCATAAATCTATCAAAATAAGTCTTGTGGTGTTTTGTGTGGTGAATTTCCATTGTCATTGCATCAATATGTGGCTCAAGAGCATCGTAAGCATATGGCAACGAAGGAAATGATAAGTCTTTTACTTTTGTCTGTAACATAATAGATATAAGATTTTTTTAATAATGTTTTATATCCAAAAAACACAAAATCATCTCTTTTGTTTAGAGCGAGGACTGTTTTTTTTATTTTTTAACAAAAAAGATAGTCAAACAAAAAGGTTAGAATCAAAAATGCGCAACTAGTTTAATGTTTAGTTGCCGGGGTGTAAGGTAATTTGGCACTGCATATTTTACCCCTGTTACATCTGTTACCCAAACATAGGAGATTGTGTTGCTTACTTGCAACAGGTTAAAAACTTCCAAACTCAGCCAAAGTGAGCTTATTTTCATAATGGGTTTGTTTTTCGGAAAGTAAATGCGTTCGCCAATTATTTGTTTTGAAAATCCAATATCTACACGTCGGTATGGGGGCATTCTTAATATTTGCTGATAACGGGCTGATTTTGGGGGGCCAAACGGAAGACTGCTTCCAAAATATAAAGCAAGATGCATTTTATATGTCGGATTCGTTGGGAAGTAATCCTGAAAGAACATACTAAATCTAAAACGCTGATCTGTAGGTCGAGGGATAAATCCAGGTTCAACTCTTTCATTCAGGGCAGCATCAGAATTTTCTTCAGGTCCTATTCCAATCAGTTGATGGTCTTCGTCGTAATAGCGGAAATAATAATCCCCTAAAATATCTTCTTCTGTTTTCATAATTGACATACTAGCCCAGCTTTCAATTCCGGGGACAAACTCTCCGTTTATTTTCATATCTATCCCAGCAGCATATCCTCTGGCTTTCTGATCAGCATAATACCTTATCCTTACATTATCCACTTCATATGGTATCAGGTCATCCAAATGTTTGTAATAGGCTTCTGTAGTAAATTTAAAAGGCCTGTTCCAGATGGTAAGATTCCAATCAGCGCCGGCCACAAAATGAATTGATTTTTGCGCATCTTGTAGAGGAACCAAATTTCCTTTAAAATCTCGCAGCTCTTTGTAAAAGGGCGGTTGGTAATAATAACCTGTAGCAAATCGAAATAAAAGATCGTGTTTCCAATTAGGATTATATGAGACCGAAATACGTGGGCTTATCAACAGATCCCCGCTGTAATCCCAGTAATTGGCTCTGATACCGCCTGTTAATGTAAATTCATTGCTATCTTCGTTTAAAACCCAAGAGTTTTGGACGTAACCAGAGACCCGATTGGTATTCATTTTTGTAATGGATTGTGTTAGGAAATCCATATCGAGAGGCATCACCTGTGGATTTTCAATGTTTATTTGATCAGGGGGGCGGGGCAATGTGTAGCCGGCTGAATCAATCAGATTCCACTCTTTTAGCTGATCATTAATTTGTTCATTTTGATATTTGACACCCCAAACAAAAAATTTGTTTGAAAGTTCGTAAGAGCCTTTATGCTCAATATTTATTACATTAGATTGCAAATAGTTTCTCGCATGGTCCAGATAGGTACCAATACCAATTGTGCCTACTGTTTCTCCGAAATTCTCGCTACCAAGGCCTGTATCAACTTTACCTATATAATATTGTCCTTTAATATCGAAAGTCTCTTTTTCATCACTCGAGTAAGTGGAGGTGATGAATTTAAGTTGAACATTTTTTTGGGGTTTGTAAGTCAGTTGCGCAGCGCCCATCATAGTCTGGTATTTATCCATTTCGCCTCCATCGAAATAAATAGTGAGTTGTTTGACTTCACTAATGGTACCAAAGCTGGTTTCGCGTGTTTTTGGAATAAATCGGAAAGTATTACTTGCAAGATATCCTAATACAGAGATTTCGATGCGGCTATTTATTTGATATCGAAGAAGGGTTTGTAGATCAAGGAACGTGGGGAAATAGTCTCCTTCTGTTTCTAAAGCGTTAAGAATGTATTGATTGGTTTTATACCTGAATCCGGTAAGGTGCGAGAACTTTTTGTTTCGGTCTGTCCCTTCTAAATGAGCTGATGCTCCTAATAAACTCATGCTTAACGAACCGGCTAACTCTTCTGGCCTTTTATATTGAATATCAAGAACCGATGACATTTTATCGCCGTATTTGGCATCGAAACCACCGGAAGAAAAGAGGATGGACGAAGTTAAATCGGAATTCAAGAAACTTAATCCTTCCTGTTGCCCTGACCTAATAAGGAAAGGCCTGTAAATTTCTATATCATTGACATAGACAAGGTTTTCGTCGAAGTTTCCCCCTCTTACCGAATATTGAGAACTTAGCTCGCTGGTTGAGGCAACACCAGGTAGTGTTTTAATCAATGACTCAAGAGTCCCTGTAACAGAAGGTATTACAGTAACTCCTTTAGGATCAATACGCTGAAGATTAGTACTTCGTACCCTTTCATCCTGAATAATTATAGAAGGAAGCATCTCGGTAACTTCGGATAGAATGACATTATGATAAAGTGTTTCGCCCCTTTTTGCATTTATTGAAAATTCTTGTTTTTCAAAACCAATAAAAGAAAATATAACTAAAGAGGGAGTATTGGCGGGTATTAGTAATTCGTAGTTACCTTGTTTGTCTGAAATCGTTCCCCCGGGTTTGCCGAAAACAGAAATATTTACAAGCTCAAGAGGCTTACCCTTTTGATCTTTAATTTTCCCTTTGAGTTTGGCTTCACCTAATTGTTGAGAAAATGCAAC
>JAAYWF010000114.1 GCA_012516825.1 Lentimicrobium sp.
ATGATCGTAAATAACCCCTCAGGCCCTATTGCATTTTGGTTTTCTATCATTCCGCTCACCTCGCCGGTTGTTATGATGATACGTATTCCTTTTGGCGTACCATTATGGGAAGTGGCATTATCAGCTATTTTGCTGATCGCAGGCTTTTTAATGACCACTTGGTTAGCGGCAAAAATTTATAGAACCGGCATATTGATGTATGGTAAAAAGGTGAATTACCAGGAGTTATGGAAATGGATTAAATATCAGTAGGATGAATTATTATTGTTATACAATTTCCTTTAAAGCACAGCCCGACTTAGATTTTTTTGAGATTGTACCGGCATGGCTTGCAGAAGCCGGTTTCGATAGCTTCACCGAAGAGGGAAAGAGTATAAAGGCATATGTTTCGGAAGATCTGCATAAACCGAAAGAGATTGAAAAACTGTTGGTTTGGGTCAATAAGCGAATACCTATCGTATGGAGGAGTGAACTGATAAAGGATCGAAACTGGAATCGGGAATGGGAAAATAATTTCCAGCCGGTGATGATTGACGATCGTTGTTTTGTCAGAGCGCCATTTCATAATGTTGATACCACTGCCGAATTCGACATTGTGATTATGCCAAAGATGTCGTTCGGAACAGCGCACCATGAAACGACACAGATGATGATAGAGTTTATTTTGGAAGAGGATTGGCTACAAAAAGAGATCCTCGACATGGGCTGCGGTACGGGAGTATTAGCAATTTTAGCCGTAAAAATGGGAGCGAAAAGCGGATTGGCAATAGATAACGACATCTGGGCATTCGAAAATGCACAGGAAAATATTGCGCGCAACAAAGTGCCGGAAATTACCTGTAAGCATGGTAACGAAACATTGATTGAAGACAAAAAGTTTGACTCTATATTCGCCAACATAAATCGTAATATCTTACTGCAGCATATACCCTTTTACGCAAAAGCATTAAAAAAGGGAGGCAAGCTTTTCCTTAGCGGCTTTCTGGAAGAGGATATCAATACGCTCTTGAAGAAGTCGGAGGAGCACAACCTGCATTTTCTGAAAAAGAAAACCTTGAATAATTGGGCAGCTATTGTTGTAGGATTTAGTTAGCCATCCCCCGAACAAAACCATAAAAACCTTTTTCCGCCGAATTATTGATCTTACGAGGCTAATTAATCCCGAATTATGCAATAGGGAGCCATTATTCGACAAATTATTAGTTTTAGGAGTAACCATTTATTATTTGGCGTTTGTTCGTTGTATCCGCTTAAAATAATAATTTTAGCATCAAAATCATTATTGGTAAACTCAGAATAAGTATCGTCAAATATTAATTTAGGTTTATTTTGCTAAAAAATACGACAATGATCACTTGTTTTCCCACATCGGAGGTAATGGTTGGCAAAATTGGGATTGGCGGAAATAATCCGGTACGAGTCCAGTCAATGACCAATACTGATACACTCGACACTATCGCTACTTTAGATCAGATCAAACGCTTATCCGATACGGGTTGCGAGATAGTCAGGTTGGCAGTTCCCGGCATACGGGAAGCAAGGCATCTTAGTGTAATAAAAGATGAATTACACCGTGCAGGATATGATATCCCCCTAATTGCCGATGTCCATTTCACCCCTGAAGCTGCATTGATTTCGGCAGAGTTAGTGGAAAAGGTGAGGATCAACCCGGGCAATTATACCGACAGAAAAGTTGGCAAGGTCTCTTTTACCGATGCCGATTTTAAGGAATCGCAAGAAAGGATTTCCGAAAAGATTTTGCCGCTAATTGAGATATGTAAAAAGAACAAAACCGTTTTAAGGATCGGTTCCAACTATGGCTCTTTATCCGAAAGGATCGTTTCGCGATATGGCAATACGCCCGAAGGTATGGTGGAGGCTGCTTTGGAATTTGTACGTATTTGTCGCCGCAATGATTTTCATGATATTGTTCTCTCGATGAAAGCCAGCAGCGTAAGGATGATGGTTTATGCCAACAGGCTGTTAGTGAAACGGATGATCGCAGAAGGGATGAGCTATCCCATTCATCTTGGAGTAACTGAAGCGGGCAACGGCGTAGAAGGCAGGTTGAAGTCTGCAATAGGCTTAGGTGCATTATTAGCCGATGGGATCGGCAACACCATTCGTGTGTCGCTTACCGAAAAGCCGGAAAATGAAATTCCGGCAGCGAAAGAGATAATTGGCTATTTCGATGATCTTGCGACTGATAGACCTTTTGATAGAGATTACTATCTTAACTTGCCGCATTCATATCAGCCAGAGATTAATGATCGCAATTTGCTAAAGAGCGAGGAGAAGAAGCCATTGGTAATTAATGTGCGTGGAGATTATGGTTCTCTCAAGCCGGATTTGCAGATAGATGGTGATAAAACTTCTGTTGATTTTACATATATCAAAAGCTCTGATAGCGTTGATAAGGGGCTTTTCATTCCACAGCGGCCGATAGTTTTTGAATCCACAAAACAGGCAAGTATCATTGAGTTTCGTGATTTTCTGAAAATGAAAAGAGAACTAAGCTCTAAATTACCTGTTATCTTGAAAAAGAGTTATTCGCAAAAAGATATTCTGATTGAAGCTGCAATTGACTTTGGGCCGATATTTCTTGATAACTTAGCCGATGGTATTTGGATTACAGGTAACTCTTATTCTTCGGCTGAGTTGGTTGAGCTCTCTTTCAATATTTTACAGGCTTGCAGCGTCAGGATTTTCAAGACTGAGTATATTGCCTGCCCCTCGTGCGGGCGAACATTATATGATATTCAAACTGTGTTTGATGCTATTAAACGGAAGACTTCGCATTTGAAAGGTTTGAAGATCGCTGTGATGGGTTGTATTGTAAACGGGCCTGGCGAAATGGCTGATGCAGATTATGGTTACATAGGAATGGGATTGGGCAAGGCGGCACTTTTTAAAGGAAAAACGGCTATTGTAAAAGGTGTGCCCGAATCCGAAGCGATGGATAGGCTAATTGAATTGATAAAAGAGAATGGAGATTGGATTGACGCCGAATGATGACTACCTGAGTAGAAGTTTTTCGGTTTTGATGAAATCGGCGCCTTGAAGGCTCACTATATAAAGGCCTCTCCGCACATGGCTTAGGTCAACATTATTGCTACCGGTATATTCATTTTCGTGGATTATGTTTCCAAGCACGTCAGTTATCTTTATTGTATAGGTTGATTCCGGCGCTATCAAATTAATGTTTCCGGTGGTCGGATTGGGAAATATATGAGGGGTTATATGGTGGTTTGTTTCTCCTGTTCCCGAAACGATGTTCAGTTTCGTAATGATGGAGAGGCCGTTATCCGTAAATCTTCCATTTTCAGAGCCTGTTGATGGATCAAACTCGGCTATAAGGTCAAAAATTTCATCTGTGGAGGTTCTATACCATTTTAAAGTTATCAGTTCGTTTTCAAAAAAGCCGGTTTTGTAGGTTTCCGTATTGTCGTTTCCGAAAAGTGCGATTGACATGTTTTCGTCTAACGACTTTATCTCAGCAAGCCCTGCACAGGTTCCATCTTGAGTGAAAGCCCCCAGATAATCACCTTTTCCAAATCCTTTAACCGCTTCGCTTTCTATGGCTATTATATGATTTGATGGTGAAACGATCGGGTCGGTCCAATTTGTTTTGTTAATATGAATGGCGTTAGCTCCTTGGGCATCTGATTTCTGATTGGTACACTCGGGGAAGGTAACTGATGAATTTAGGGTTAATGTAACCATGTATGCTTTTCCCGGTTCTAATACTTGAAGTGTACTAATCCCCATTGCCGGCCAAAAGACGTTAGGGCCGGCTATCTCTTTAACAACCTTAACTCTGTTCATAATACCGGAAAAGAGTGCTTGTACCGAGACGTTGCACTCGCTTTTCACCGGCATAATACTCCAGTTTGCAGTTAATGAAAGTGTTCGGTCGGTAATAGGGCAGCCGGGTAGCTCAAATGTTACATCTTTGTTAACCTTAATCTTGTAACCCGAATTTACATTCCAGTTAATTAGGGTTTTAATATTTTGTGAAGGATAGTACATTGCAACAAGACTCTGAATTATTATCAGATCATCCGAGATTGGGGCTAATAAAAACTGTATTTGGTTTCCTGACACGTAATCTGGCTTTGGCGACGGGTTAACATATCCTGATATCCCACTCCATCCTTCCGGTATAACTATTTGTTGATTTAGATATACATTTAGGCCGTTTACTATCGAGAGCCCTCCACTATACCATTTGTTGTCGGACACAAGGTAACCTCCTTTTTGATAACTTGGGTAAACCTCATACTCTTTTTCATCGGTGGTCCATGTAAATATTTTCCAGTTCATTACCTCGCCATATAAAAACCCATCCTTTTCAGGTGTGTAGGCATCATCTCCATAAATGAATACCCCTGTGTTTGAAGTTCCTGTCCACTCGCCTGCTCCGGCACAATGTAACTCATCGTCGGTTCCTTTGTAAAAAACTCCAATATAATCACCTTGGTTGAGAGGAACTCCACAGATATTTGGATTTGAAGTAGAAAAAACTGAAACAATATGTACTGTTCCGGTGTTTTGAAAAACCCACCCTGGCGGTAATCCAAAAGATTTAGGCCTATATTCAAAGTCCTGATTTTCAAAGTCTGTGGTTACACTTGAATAATATTTAAAATCGGGAATAAAGTTCCAATCAGATGATATCGGTTTAAGCGTATCGCTCCAGCACGGGTCAACCGTTAAAGAATAATATCCGTTTTCATTGGTGGTAACACTCATCTCATTAGTGAAACTGATAGATGTATTTGCAAGCGGCTCGCCAGACTTAAAATGAAGAAAAGCACCCGAAATGGTGAAAGTATTTAATTGAACAGCATAATAATTTTGCTGTGTATAATTTTTTTTGACGGGAGGATAAACCCGTTGCTCAGGTTGAAATCCATATGATGGGCCGCAAAAGGTAGGGGTTACTGTTCCACTCCAGTTATGAGGAACATCAAATATGTAATATCCGTTTTCATTGGTTAACGTTGACCCTAATCCACTAAAAGTAATCGTTACACCGGGGAAAGGGGTTGCAGATTCTTCACTAAGGTAAACATATCCGTTGATACTCCAAAAAACATCTGATATATCAGCCACAAGAGCCTTTTCCGGTAACGAAGATATTGGAGATGATAATTTTTTATTCACACTTTCCGATCCGAAAGCCGAAGTGGATATTAGTAAAAAAAATATGGCGATGAGTTTCGTATAGGTCTTCATGGGTTTTATGTTATGATGTCAAAAAGTAACAATTAATGAAGAAGATTCTTTTTAGTATGATTAATATTTTGAGCAAAACTAATTAAAATAAAATATGGCGTGTTAGGATAAAAAAAACGGTTACAAAGCAAAAGTCATTGTAACCGTTTGGTAAAAAAAAGAAAAAAACTTATTAATGATTATTGGATAATTATCTTTTTGCTCAGGTTTACATCGTTACCATCTATGCGTAAAAAATAGATTCCACTGCCGTATTTGGCAAGGTTTAGTTCTACGGAATAGGTGGGCGCCACGATGACATTATTCAAAACTGCAACTTTTTTTCCTAATGAGTTAACAATGCTTATTGTAACCGGATTTCTGTTTTGCGTTTCGAGTTGAAGTTTTATTTCTCCGCTTGAAGGGTTGGGATGAACATCAAACGACCATGTGCTTGACATATCGTAGATTCCAGTGCAGTCTTTAAAATCAATGGTTATCTCATCTGTGCCGGTACATCCGTTGTTATCGGTAACCTGCACCCAGAAGTTAGCAGCGCCTATTCCTATTCCGGTAGAATCAACCACTATAGTTTGGGTTATAGCTCCCGTTGACCACAGATAAGTAGCTCCTGGATTACCGGCATCAAAGGTAATAGAAGTGTGGGCGCAAATTGTCTGATCCTCGCCAAGATCAACCACCGGAAGTGGGTTCATTGTAACTGTGAGCGGCAGTGAGAGTTCTCCGTTACCACAGTCATTTACTCCCAATACGGTTATATCTGCTGTTCCAATAAATTCAGGATTCCATGTAACGGTTCCGACCAGACCATTTCCATAAATGGTTCCGGCTTCTGCCGGTTCAATAAACCAATTATAAAAGAAGGCATTTGCCGCACCGTCAGTATTAAATGACGACTGGTACGTTCCTGCACAAATGGAAGCGATCCCTTGTGGTGTTGCTGGCTGATCAGGCGCCGTATTAACGATTATTGTTGTTTGCCCACTCAAAGAGTTTACTCCATCGCTCACCTCAACATTGTAGGTTGTAGAAACCTGAGGCGATACAACCGGGTTAGGCTCTGTTGAAGTAAATCCCTGAGGATCGGAAGTCCACAGATAGGTATAGCTGCCGGTTCCACCTGAAGCAATAGCGTTGAGCTGCGAGCTTTCTCCCGCGCATATTGTTGGCGGATCAGCAACAACGGTTAGGGCAAGCGGATAAGATGTGCCAACATTAAGTGTAACGGGAACATTTACTTCCGGTTTATCAGGATCGTTGGTCTCCAATTTTACATTACCGTAGTAGGTACCCTCTTCCAGATCGCTTGAATCGAAATTGACGGCAATGATTTTAGTGTTGCCTGGCGCTATCGTGTCGGTTACCCTTTGTACCGACATCCAGCCACACACATTTACTGTGTAATCTTCGGTTTCTCCATAATTCATTGAGGCGCAAGGGTCGTTGGGAGTGCTTGACCATTGTGCCTTTATCCTTAGCCGTGTTTCACCACTTTCTACACCATCAGGTATGGTAATATTTGTAGTGTAAACCTGATTTGAATTTTGAAGAGCGAAACCACTGAGCACTATTTCCGAGGACTCAAACGTTTCATTTTTGTTGAAGTCAATCCAAATGGTAGCGAAATTATTGCTATATCCTGTTGACATGCTTACTGAATAAACTTGCCCGGGCTGTATTTCGGTGCTCATGTTGGTAAAATTGCCGTAAGCTCCTGGGCTGCAGCCATTGTTCATGTTTACTATATCACCCATTGAAAAGCCTGTTATGCCATCGCCCCAAGAGCAATTCCCTGAAGGAATGCAATAATCCGTAATCTCACGGATTGGCTGTGTTGAGCCTGACACCTCATAAATCAGATCTAATTGTCCGGTATTTTCAACAGTTATATATCGTGTTGAAGTGGTATCCAACACAATATTTTCGATGATTTCTTCCGGGTCAACGCTAATATGTGCATCACCCCACTGCACAATTGTGCTTGTTCCGCTGGACTCGCCTTCGTCGTGCATTGCCGTTACGACGTATTTAAACACTCCGTATGTTGGCAGATAATCGGAGAATTGCAAGTTTGTTGTCGTTGCTATTTGAACATTATCCCGATATATGATAAAATATTGGAATGACGGAACATTTTCGAATTGCCATGTCAATTGTGCTTCACCTGTTTCGAATATAATTGTAGCCAACAAATCGAATGGTCGTGGCAGGTTGTTGGTTTCATACGGCGAAACATAGGTCATTGCTGTTCCTGTACGGTTGTCGGTCCAAACGGGATAAACCTTTGCTCCTCGTGCTGCAATGCCGAGATAGTCGCCCATATATCCTCCGGCGAGGCCGGAAATAGGGGCTGGTGTGAAATCAACATCGCTAACACGGAAATCTTCCCATGTATCGCCACCATCAAATGAGTTGGCGCACCATACCTCACATTTGTTGGAAGTTACGTTTCTATCGTCATAAAATATGACACTTAGCGCACCTGTTTCAGGATCGCAGGTGATCCATGGGAAATAGTGTTTTTTACCCAATCCCGTTGGGTCTTGATTCACCTTTATAGGCGTTGACCACGTCTGCCCCTGATTGGTGGAACGGATCATGTAAATATCGGTTGAAGTACCGGAATTAACACCTGGTACACCAATATTAGCCCAGACAATGTATATATTTCCATCGTAAGCGCCGCCGCTGATATCCGTAGCCATAGATGGAAATGAGTTTACTCTATGATTTTTTCCCACCTCGGTAGTTCGTATTCCTTTGATATTATTGATGATTCGTGTGGCTGTAGAGAAAGTTACTCCACCGTCCATTGACTTTGCAAAGCCGATGGCTTTTTCATCGGATGGCCAGCTATCATAAATTGACCAAATTGCATATACTTCTCCATTGGGGCCTGTTTGAATATTTACTCCCTGATTATGACTTCCGGCGTTCACTGCCGAGCTGATATTTTGTTTATTTGTCCAACTTACCCCAGCATTGGTTGATCTGATTATTTCAATATTGTTGTTGTTTGGCCCGTAAAAGTCAGTCCATGCGTTATACAAATTGCCAACAAAGGGGCTTGTAGCGCTGTTGTCAACCCACAGATGATTTTTATCGAGCAAGCCGCCGCCACCGGCATAGGCACATATTACCGGAGTCCATGTAGTACCATTGTCGGAGTATGATACCCCTTGCCCGCCGTTGGAATGAATATACCCTACAAACTGTCTTCCATTCAGGTTGATCGCTGTTGTAGGATCGCCGGAGTTGGTACCACCCGCTCCCTGAATTGAGCCTCCCCAGGTTTGCCCGAAGTCAAATGAATAGAAATAGTTTGCGCCATAAAGCTGACCGACCGGATTTTGTGTAGAGTTGTTTGACTGAAGAACGTGTTCAGTGTCATTAGGATTGATAAAAATGGAGTTTTCACTTTGTGTTGAGTTAACCTTAGTAACAGGCACATCGGGAGAATCATCTCTGACAACGCTTTTTGCATTGATCCGGTTGCCCTTATATTGCCCTAACCCAACCTCATGATAAGGCTCGATCGGAGTTAAACCTAAGGCAGCGGCTTTGCGCCAATATCTCATATTATCAATACGGGTATCAAGTACTTCGTAAGGGTTTAGCTCACCCATCTTTACTTGTACATCATTTCTGTATTCGCCATCATCTAATGATAATTTACGCTGGGCTTTAATATTGAAGGGTATTAAAGCGATTAAGAGAACTAATAGCAATAACAAGTTATTTTTTTTCATAGCTTAATTTAATGTTTGTTAATACGTTATAGTGATATTGTTTAAAACAATTCTGCAAAAATAAAAATATATCTTTATTAAAAGTTCCATAAAATAAGTTAACCCACAAGCCTTTTACATATCCTTATTGATAATGAGTTTTTTGATGAAACTGTGTCGTTCGGTATTTATCTGAACATAATAGACACCTGAAATAGTATTTTTAAGATCAACTACTATGTTTTCCGTTGCTTTATATTGATAATTAGCTTTGTGGATAACCACCCCAAGATTATTGAATATTTTTAAGGATAATACTCCTTCCATGTTCGGATTAGGATAAATGATGATTTGATCTTTTGCCGGATTAGGATAAATTGTTGCATTTTGATTATCTATTTCATCAATATAGGAGCAATCAAGAATTGTAACCATAAAATCATCAGAATAGTCGCCATAACCACATTCATTCGTTCCTCTAACAGTTAAAATTGCTTCGCCTTCATAGTTAATATTCCATTCTACCATTATTTCATTATCGTTTTGAATTGTTATTTGGCCGGCATTTGAAGGTTGAATATTCCACTCGTACTCATCAGCGTCATCAATTATTTCGCAAAAATATGTTTCACTATTTCCGGCGCAAACTTCATCTATTCCAGTGATTTGTGTTCCTGTGCCGGGTAGCGGTTTTATTGTTAAGATCATCTGATCGGTTTTTGATGTTCCTCCATCGCCATAGGCTGTTAATGAAAGTGTAACACCACCGTTGCTAATGTCTGTTGTGCCTGGCGTGTAAATGGGAGTCAGGCTGGAGGCGTTGGAAAACTGACCATCCCCTGATGTTGACCATGTTACCGAATTGTAAAAAGATGCCGTTCCCTGACATTGGTGTGTCTCATCAGCACAGATTTCCGTATCTGGACCGGCATTTGCATTTATTGTGGCTGAGGGCGGGAAAATGATATAATCTACCCATGCGCAATCGGAGCCGGAGGAGACATATATATCTTTTTGATATACCCATTTAAAATTGTTTGTACCGGCATTCACAGGTATTGATACCTCTGTCCAGTTTAACTCGCCTGACCATGCTCCCTTTTGTTGCTCGTTAACATAAAACCTAAGGAAATCGTAGTTGGCTTCTGATGATACTTTTACATAAAAAGAAATAACTCCCGCATTAGCTGCTATAACGGTAAACTTCATCTCTGATTTCTGGTTGTTACCTATGGCGCCAGATCTGGCAGAATACTCGCCATCCCATGCTGCAGTGTTTACAATAGTCCAATTTGCATTACCGCCAAAGGTCCATCCTTCGGGAAACACACCCGTTTCAAAACTGACGGCATTCGTTTCGGTTAGTTCAAAATCAAATTGAAGATTTTGGGCGTTAATGGTGATTTCTTGTATTAGGGTGGCATAATTCAGCGCCCATATCTTAAATGAGTAAGTGTTTTCAAAAATTGAAGGAATAGTATAATTACCATTCTCATCCGTATAAAAAGTTGGTAACGGAGTGTCAATAACTACAATGGAGGCGTTAGCAATCGGTTCTCCGGTATCAATATCGGTAACTGTTCCGGTTACTGTAAAAGATTGACATGGTACAAGCTGAACATCCAAAATCGTCTGTCCGACATTATTAATATTTATGTTTTGAAAGGTCTGGGTTATATATCCAAAAGCTGAAATGGTAACGTTATAGTTCCCATTTGGGAGAAACCGATAATATCTTCCAAAATTTTCATTGCTTTTGTAGGGTTTTCTATAAAGTCCGGTATTATCAATTCCATCAACATATATTTCTGCTACTACCGGCTCACCGGTGTTTGAGTTGGTAATATGTCCGGTAAGAGTTGAAGTGTTAACTCTGTTGAGAAGTATCATTGCTGCCTGAATGTTGGCTTGGCAAATTTGTAATATCTGACTTGCAGGTGGTATAAACTGTGTGCCCAGCTCGATGGTATAGCTGAATATCCCATGTTCTCCGTAGGCGTAGTCGTCGGTAACACCTGAGGAAGGATATAGCGCCCATGACGGTTGAGGGGTATATGTTCCGGAGCCTAACTTTGGGATTGAGTTGCCCATGGCTGTTCCAAGCGCTGAGATAGCAGCATTATCAGGGCCTATAGCGTTGGTAGTATAGCCGTAAGGCCATAATACAAGCTCGCTGTAAGTATGATAAGAAATACCTGCAACAAAATGTCGTGATGCCATAAGATCGCGAATTGCAGAGGTTTCAGGTTCGGAAAATTTTGACGGCCCACAATAGGTAACATCTGTCGGATCGAAAGAGGTGCCTTCGGTGCCAAACTGCCATCCATAGTTACGATTTATATCAACGCCATCAGGATAACTCCATCCGTTATTAGAAAAGGTAATCTGATTGTTATTATCGTTGTCGCGTATATTTTTACGCCAATTGGTGTCTGTTTGATCCAAAACAATTTTCTGGCCGTCGGGATTTACAATTGGTATAAACCATATCTCTTTTGAATTTACATTTTCAGTAATTACCGGATCTACGCCATAGTTTTCAATAATATGATCTAAAACGTAAAATGCTACTTCGGTGCTAAGCGGCTCGCGGGCATGATGTGCGCCCATGTAGTATATAGCAGGTTCATCTTCATCAAGCTCCACATTATCCGATACTTTTAAAGCCCAGATGTCGTGCTGATAGTTTACATAATTTTGCTTCCCTTCATTATAATATACCTTTCCTCGGCTATCGCCGATATCATATAGCTTACAAATATCCGGATAGGTAGCTTCCAAGAGTTGTAAGTCGGCAAGCGCCTGCACATAACCCCTGTATCCTGGAATGTTGTCCGCCTTTGATGTGAGGTTTGCACGCATCTCCGATTCGGTTTGAAATATTTCGGCTTCAAAACCTTGCGATAACAACTCCTTATAGTGATCTTCAGTTACTACGAGATCAAGAAAAACGCCGGGATGGAAGGCTGCGATATCATAATTATTACTAGCAAAATGCTTTACAATAACCGGATCGGGATTGGTAAAACGGATGATCAATCGTTCCTGAGAAAAGAGAGTTAACGAGTTAGTTAACAACACTAATAGAATAAAAAACTGTTTCATGATAAAAGATAAAATGTGAGATAAATAAGATTTAGTTTTAAAATACTATTTTGAAACACAAAAGAGGCCATTTAAAATCAGATAGTCATTCGGATTAACGGTTTACTGATTAATCATAATCTTTTTAACCAAGGTATGTTCTTCGGTTTCAAATTTTATGTAATAAATTCCATTGGATACATTTTTAAGATCAATGGTAAAGTCATTATCCATCCCTTCATGTTCATAAATCTTGATACCAGAAATATTTGTTATGGTTATTCTTACTTTAATGTTGTCAGGAAAACCTGTTTTTACATAAAATAAGCCATTTGCGGGATTAGGATAAATGATAATTTTATTGGAAACAACTTTGTTAATTCCAGAGCAATTTTCGACAAGGATATCAAATAATGGCGACCAGTTGCCAAAGCCACATTCGTTTGATCCTCTTACTTTAAGCGATGCTGTCCCTTCGTAGGTTTTGCTCCATTCTATTTGGCATTCATTCTCAGTTGAAGTCAGATTGCCGGCTTGTGCAGGCGTAAGGATCCATTCGTAACTCGTAGCTGCTTCTATTTCGTTTGTTTCATAAGAATCTATACCCCCCTGACAAACCTTATCTTCACCTTCAATTGCTGAGGCATCAGCCGGAAATGGCATTATCTCTATAACTAAGGGATTTGAATATTGACTTTCTCCACACAAATTGCTAGTTGCTGCAGAAAGTAGAGCTGAGCCTGAAAAGCTCTCATTCCAGTTTACTGTGGCGGCTGCGCCTTGAAAGCTTATCGTGCCGGCTTGTGCAGGTTCCAGTTTCCATAACCAGGATGTGGCATTGGGAGCTGATGAGGTGTATGAAGTTGGCTCATTAGCCTGACACAGGTTCGAAGGACCTGATGGCATTGAAGGAACTGGAGAGTCGTCAAAAACATGTATTAAGTTCAACTGGCTGTAAGTGTTGCTATTCGAACCGTCGGTAACGGTAAGGCTAACGTCAAAGTCTCCCGGTGTTTGATATGTAACTAACGGGTTTTGCAAATTGGAAGTAGAGGGTGTCCCTCCCTCAAAAGTCCATTGCCAACCTGTAATATTTCCGGTTGATTGATCCGTAAACTGAACCTGATCGCCATGGCAGATCTCCGTAACACTTGGGATAAAAGCAGCATTTAGAGTGTTGCCGGGGATGATCACGGTATAGTCCTCTGTTTCGCCATAAGTGAAGTTTGAGCATGGATTGGAGGAGGAGCTTTGCCAATTAGCCCGTATTCTCAAACGCTTTTCGCCCGGTAGAACAGATTCCGGCAAGGTGAAATTTGTAGTATAAAGGGTGTTGGATTGCGATAAGCTGAAGTCAGTGATCAGGCGTTCATTATCACTGAAACTCATATCGTTGTCCAAGTCTATCCATAAGCTTGCCTTCTGGTTGCTGTATCCGCTCTTCCACGATACCGTATAAGTATTTCCCGGTTGAAGTTCTGTAGTCATCGAGGTAAAATCACCATATCCACTAATGCCGTTATCATTCGAACAGCCGCTATTCATATTGTTGATCTGCTCTAAAGAGAATCCCGTAAATCCATCGCCAAATGAGCAACTTGCCGTAGGATAACAATAATCAGGGAATAGGACAGGTATTGTCTTTACCTGTGAGTTTAAATTGGTGCCCGCATATTCCAAATTAAGGTTTGTAGTGTGGCCGGCTGGCGCTGAACTGCTTGCACTCACAGTATATTGAGCCGTGGCCGTATTGTTGATCTCAATATTACCGAAAACTTGTGGTGAAGTGGTCAGAACAGTGATGTATTCATCCGAACTGGTCAATGAACCGATGATGTCAAGTGCAGTTTCAGTTCCTACATTTTTCAGGGTAATTACGAACGTTGCCGTTTCGCCCGGATCGAGTTGACCGTTATTATTACCTGCCGAATCATCAACAACATAATCACTCATAATTATATAAGGCCCTGTAATAGAGCTTAAAACTTGTATTGCATCAAGGTCAAAACCGGCTCCGTTAACATTAGCTGATCCATCGCCATCATCCAACACTCTGAAATAACGAGCTTCCGACAAGGTGCAATTTACAAAATCGAACTCCGTTGTACCGCTCCCTGTACCCATTGAATGCCACGGGCCATCCATTGTGGAGCCGGCATAAAGAGTATAACCCTCGGGTGTGTTATCCCCCTCAAAAACAATAATATCCGGACCTGCCCCATCATAAATCATCTCTTGCATATCCACTACGATCCATCCGTTTTTTCCTAACGAATAGTATTGATTGTCTGGCGGACCAATAACATTCCAAGCAGCGCCAGGGTCGGCAGGATTATTATTAGGGATATGGCAGCTTATCACTCTGTAAATACTTTTATGGTCTTCGGGTTGAAGCGTAATATTGACCTCTGTGGCATTATTTGCCGTTACTACAACATTATTTACAGTAGTTGTTGCATAACCATTAGCTTTCACCTTAACGCTATATGTGCCTGGAGTCAGATATTTATGAAAATCACCATTTTCCGGATCAGTAAAGCAGGGAAGAAAGTTATTTACAAACACTGAAGCTGTTACTGGTTCGCCTGTTACTGCATCGGTTACTATCCCTCTTATACCGTATCCGGCATACTCAATCATGGCAATCATTCCCGGGCGGTTGTAGTTGTAATACATCATTATTTGTGATGCGGGCGGCTGCTTGCTCATCGAGATCTCCAATGACCAGCTAACAGACCCTTTAAGTCCATAGTTTGAGTCTTTGGTACTGCCATTGATCGGGTACATTCCCGAATAGCCTTGACCGTAAGGCATATTGCTGTACCCCGAAACATTGGCATAAACACCGGCAAGCTGTAAAATGTGGTTATAGTCAGGGGGTTGAGATGCTCTGTAGCTCCATGGGCACGAGATGTATTCGGTGCCACTGTGATAGGAGGTGTGTACGACAAAGTTATTTTCAAAAACAAAATCTCTCAGAACTTTCGATTCAATTTGTGAAAAGGCTCCTGTACTACCGCCCTCATTTTCCCACATATAGCCCCAGTCGCGATTAAGGTCAACGCCATTATTGTTATATCGTACCATATTGACGCGCCCATCGGGATTAACCATCAGGTAAAGCCAAATCTCACGGGTATTAATAAGGTTTGTTATTGTAGGATCGTTTCCATAATTCAAGCAAAGATCACGAGCAAAACGAATGACATTTTCTGAGCAGCCTATCTCGTCGCCATGAATACCTCCATCAAAACCGACTTGTGGCTTTATCTCATTCACATTTACATTACTGCTGATTTTAAGGCAAGCCAATTGACGACCGCCCAATGAGGTGCCGTAAATGATTTTTTTACATATATCCGGAAAGTGTTCTACCAAGCTGTCGGCAAGCTCGATGATTTCATCGTAGGAGTGATAGGCATCACGTGTTTGCCAAAAGTTCTCATAATGTTTGTTAAGGTCGGGGATGAGAACTTCATAGTCGAAATTCAGACTTTTAATCCTTTCGACCTCAACCGGCGTTACAAATAGCCTCGCATAGCCCGGATAAATATCTCCGTTAAGTTTCAACCGGTAAAGCATACTAGCCTGTTCTTCAGTATCAATGTTTACTTTTATCTCCATTTCATCTTTTCGCCAACCCTGGCCGAAAATTGAAATACAGAACAACGAAATGAGCAAAGTGAGAAGAAAATGTTTCATGAGGTGAAGTTTTATAGTTAATACAATTCTTTTGTATTGTGCTGATAATCCATATGTTAGATTCTTTTATTCAGCTTTAATGGTTAATTATTTAAATGGCTAAAATAATGAATATTAAAAAGCTGATATTTTTAAAGTATCGAACTACCTTTTTATTCTAATTTTTTTGTGAAACGAACTCAAAAATTGCCTCTTAGATTTTTTTTTAAAAGGTATCAATTATCCTAATAATTTCGTTCGTTTGCAATAAAGCATTAATTTCAGTTTTTTTATGAAAAAAAAGATTTTAGCAGTCTGTTCTCTAATGCTGATCATAGGGTTTGCGTTGATTAGCTGTACCTCAAATGACGATCGGCGGCAGTCAACTATCAAAGGGAGATTTGGCGCAATGGCGGGACAAAAGATCGTCCTTCAACAGTTGACTATTAACAATATGATCAAAGTAGATTCTGTAATCGCTTCAACGGATGGCAGTTTTAGTTTTGATTTTCAGGCCGAAGAAACGGGTTTTTATATGTTGCACTTTACTGATGGATCGTTTATTACACTTATTATCAATCCTGACGACAAACTTGAGATAACCTCGGATGCTGCTCCTGGTTCAATGCAATATCAGATTTCGGGAAATGAGGATTCCCAA
>JAAYWF010000115.1 GCA_012516825.1 Lentimicrobium sp.
TAACAAGGCTAAGAATATTCGATGATGCAAATGGGGTAATGAATTGCTCAGTTTGCGAGATAGGTGGCGAAGCTTTGGTAATCAGCCAATTCACACTTCATGCATCTACCAAAAAAGGTAATAGGCCGTCCTACATAAAAGCTGCTCGCCCTGAAATAGCTATACCTCTTTACGAAAAATTTATCAAACAACTCGAAAACGATATGAACAAAAAGGTACAGACAGGTAAGTTTGGAGCATACATGCTGATTTCATTAATAAATGACGGTCCTGTAACTATTGTGATTGACACAAAAAAACGTGAATAAGTACGATTGCAACTTATTCACACTCTTAAAAATTGAAAACCATCTTTTTTCTCTTTAGTTTATTATATTAGTGCAACCTAAAACTAATGTTAATTTTATCATAAAAGCCAAAAACTGTAATATTTGAAAGTAGTGGTTCGTTTTTCCATAACTTTTATCCCTTTAAAACAAATAGAACGAGGAATATTCTATGAATGACAGTTATAATTTACTGATAGAAAAGCTTGATAGTTTTATCAGGAAATACTATAAAAACCTAATAATCAAGGGGCTAATCTATAGTATTGCTACTCTTTTAATTTTTTATCTGGCTATTACCCTCCTTGAATATTTTGCTTGGACAAATACCAGAATAAGAACATTTTTATTTTATAGCTATCTCATTATCAGTATCTTTATTCTTATCAAGCTAATCTTTTTACCATTGTTTAAACTATTTAGAATTGGAAAAATTATTTCGCACTGGCAAGCAGCAGATATTATAGGTAAATATTTTTCAGATGTACAAGATAAACTTCTAAATACTTTACAATTAAAAGAATTAAGTAATACCTCTACAGAAAACATTGATTTGATTAGAGCGAGTATTGATCAAAGAATATTCAAACTTCGGCCAGTACCATTTAACAGCGCTATAGATTTTAAAAAGAACAAGAAATATCTAAAGTTTGCCATTCCTCCACTTGCCATTTTGTTGGGCTTTTTATTAGCTGCTCCAGGTGTAATTACTGAACCCACCAACAGGATCATTAAGCATAACGAATATTTTGAAAAAGAAGCCCCGTTCCATTTTGTTCTTCTAACCGATAATTTGATAGCAATACAACAAGAAGATTTTGAAGTAGAAGTAAGTATTGAGGGTGATAATGTCCCACTTAACGTCTTTATTAATACTGAATTCGGGTCACTGCGAATGCGTAAAAAGAGTATTGCAACTTTTAATTATGTTTTCAAAAACATTCAAAAAAGTCAACAATTTGCATTTGAGGCTGATGGAGTTAAATCCAAAGCATATGCAATTCAGGTTTTACCAAAACCAATCGTTCTTAATTTCAATACCGAAATTGATTATCCGGCATATACAGGACGTAAAGATGAAACACTTAACAATACCGGAGATCTTATAATACCTGAAGGGACATGTGTTACGTGGAATATTTTTACACGCGATACTGATAAAGTAACTATTGCTTTCAAAGATAGTTCGCAAACGGTACATTCAGAAAAAGCGAACCAATTTACACATAAGCAATGTTTTAGAAATAGTAAAACTTATTCCATAAATACGCTAAATAATCACATGAAAAATCCTGATTCGTTGGTCTTTTCCATTAACGTTATCCCTGATATTTATCCAACCATCACTGTGGAAGAATTAATGGATTCAATTTTTGATGAAAGGATTTATTTCAGAGGTCTTATTAAAGATGACTATGGATTTAAAAAGTTAACCTTCAATTGGGAGCATATTGAGCCTTTTGGTGATGAACCAGAGCAATTTACAGAAATCCTACCCCTAAACGAAAATACAAATCAGCAACGGTTTTTTCATTTTATTAACCTTTATGATCTTGATCTTCAGCCTGGAGACGAATTATCCTATTATTTCGAAATTTGGGATAATGACGGTGTTAATGGCAGTAAATCATCACGCACACAAAAAATGATTTATAAAACTCCAACACTTGACGAACTCACCGAAAAGGTTGAAAATACAAATCAACAGGTAAAGGATGATATGGAGCGTGCAATCAAAGACCTCAATCTTTTACAAAAAGATATTGACGAAATGAGCAGGCAAATGCTTGAAAAAAATGCATTAAACTGGCAAGACCGTCAAAAATTGGAAAACATGCTCAATATGCATCTGTCAATACAAAAGAGAATTGAAAACTTGCAACAGATAAATGAAGAAAAACTTAGGGAAGAGAGTCGTTTTAAAGAGATGGACGAAGAGTTGTTGCAAAAACAAGAAGAATTGAGAAAAATGATGGAAGAATTGCTTACTGATGAAATGAAACAAATGATTGAAGAAATTCAAAAGCTTCTTGATGAATTGGATAAGGACAAGGTAAACCAAATGCTTGAGGAGATGAAAATGACAAATAAAGATCTTGAAGACCAACTTGATAGAAGTCTTGAACTTTTTAAACAGCTCGAATTTGAACAAAAGCTTCAAGAAACTATTGAAAAGTTAAAAAATCTATCAGAAAAACAAGATAAACTCGCTGAAGAAACAAAAGAGAGTGATAACTCAACATCAAATGAAGACCTAAAACAAAAACAGGAAGAGCTTAATAAAGATTTTGATAAAATAAGAAAAGATATTGAAGACTTAAGACAAAAAAATGCCGAGCTTGAAAATCCTAATCAGATGAGTGATACAAGTGAACAGGAACAAGAAATAGAAGATACAATGAGAGAGAGTTCAGAACAACTAAATAAAAATCAAAATAAAAATGCCAGCCAAAAGCAAAAAGATGCTTCCCAGCAAATGGAAGAGCTTTCTGATTCGTTGCAAGAAATGATGGATAACATGATGATGGATCAAATGGGTGAGGACCTGGATGCCCTAAGGCAAATTCTTGATAATCTGATAACACTTTCGTTCGATCAGGAAGATCTTTTGTTATCATATAGCAATGTAAATTTCAACGATCCGAAATATATTGAATTAATAAAAGATCAATTCGATATTAAGGAAAACATGATAATGGTAGCTGATTCATTAAAAGCGCTCAGCAAACGCCAGATGGCCATACAGTCGTTCGTAACTAAAGAATTAAATGCTATTGATCGTAATTTCGAGCATTCAATCCAATCAATGAATGATAGACAAAGTAGGAGGGCACAGGAAAATCAACAACTCGCTATGACCTCTATTAACAATCTTGCATTGCTTTTATTTGAGGCTTTTGAACAAATGCAACAGCAGATGATGAGTATGCAATCAAGTAGTAGTTCGACATGTAGCAGTTCTGGAAAGCAAGGTGGCTCACAACAAATGAAATCAATGCAACAATTACAACAACAATTAAACGAACAGCTACAGCAACTTAGAGAGGGGCAAAAGCCTGGGCAGTTGGATAGTAAACAAGGACAACAAATGAGTGAACAATTAGCTCGAATGGCAGCTCAGCAAGCCGCAATCAGAAAACAAATGGAAGAATTTAGAGATCAATTAAGAGAAGAAACGGGTAAAACGGATGGTAATGTTTCGAAGATTATTGAAGATATGGAAAAAACCGAAAAAGATATTGTTAACCGTCAAATAACACAACAAACCATTGAGCGGCAAAAAGATATCTTAACTCGAATGTTAAAATCCGAAAAAGCTGAAATGCAAAGGGAGGAAGAAGAGAAAAGAGAATCGCGAGAAGCCCGAAATTATAAATTGAGCAATCCTGAAGAAATTTTAGAGTATTTCAAAAAGAAAAATCACGAGGTTGAATTGCTAAAAACATTGCCTCCAAACTTAACACCCTTTTACCGTAATAAAGTTTCAGAATATTTTATAAGATTTGAATAACCTTTCATGAATTTTGCCATCTATTTCTTCAACGAAGATGTAAATTACCGCATCAGACATAAGCGGTTGATCAAGGACTGGATACAAAAAACGATTTTGAAAGAGGGAAAGACGCCCGGCAGCATCAATATCATACTCTGTTCTGACGAATACCTTGTAAAGCTCAACGAAAAATACTTAAAACATGATACTTTTACTGATATAATCACTTTTGATAATTCCGATAAGGAGATTGTTTCAGGCGATCTGTACATTAGCATCCAGCGGGTTAAGGAAAACGCATTAACCTACTTGCAAAACACCGTTGATGAATTACACCGGGTAATTATTCATGGAATTTTGCATCTTTGTGGTTATGATGATAAATCTGAAAATGAGTCTGCTAAAATGCGTGCAGCTGAAAGTTTTTATTTGTCGCAGCGACCGGTTAATCTCACACAATAAGCACACTGTTTCACATGAAACATTTTAAAAATGTTTGAAGAATACGATATAATAGTTGTAGGCGCCGGTCATGCTGGAAGTGAAGCAGCAGCAGCAGCGGCCAAACTTGGTTCAAAAGTATTACTCATAACCATGAACATGAGTAATATAGCCCAAATGTCATGCAATCCGGCAATTGGTGGCATTGCAAAAGGGCAAATAATTCGCGAAATTGATGCTATGGGTGGGTATTCAGGAATTGTAACTGACCACACCACAATACAGTTCAGGATGCTCAACAAATCAAAAGGGCCGGCGATGTGGAGTCCACGAGCACAAAATGATAGAATGCTCTTTTCGATAAAATGGAGAGAGATACTTGAAAACACAGCAAATCTTGACTTTTGGCAAGATATGGTTGTAGCTGTCCTTACCGATGGAGATAGAGTAACGGGCATTAAAACAGGTATGGGACTGGAAATTAAAGCAAAAGCCGTTATTCTTGCCAATGGTACATTTCTTAATGGGATCATTCACATAGGTAAAAAGCAATTTGGTGGCGGAAGGATTGGTGAAAAAGCATCAAAGGGTCTTACCGAATCACTTAATGCTATAGGCTTTGAATCTGCCAGAATGAAAACAGGTACCCCTGTGAGAGTAGATGGAAGAACCATTGATTTTTCAAAACTTGAAGAGCAAAAAGGAGATGAAAATCCTCAGAAATTTTCATTCACCGATACACCAATCCTTAAGAAACAGAGAAGTTGTTATATAGCTTACACCAATAAAAAGGTACATGATGCTCTGCGAGTCGGATTTGCTGATTCGCCAATGTTTTCGGGAAGAATAGAGGGAATAGGACCTCGTTATTGCCCATCCGTTGAAGACAAAATAAACAGATTTGCAAATAAATCGAGTCATCAACTTTTTGCAGAACCTGAAGGCTGGAATACCACCGAATATTACTTAAGTGGCTTTTCATCGTCACTTCCCGATTATGTTCAATTTAATGCTTTGCGAAAAATTCCAGGTTTCGAAAATGCAAAAATTTTTCGTCCTGGATACGCCATTGAATATGATTATTTTCCTCCTATTCAGTTAAATTATACTCTCGAAACAAAACTGATCCAAAATCTATATTTTGCAGGCCAAATTAACGGTACTACAGGTTATGAAGAAGCCGCTGCACAAGGCATCATAGCCGGAATAAATGCCCACTTGAAAATAAACGAAAAGCCCGAATTTATCCTTACACGCTCTGATGCTTATATTGGTGTGTTGATTGATGATCTGATAACAAAAGGTGTTGATGAACCTTATCGTATGTTCACCTCACGGGCAGAATACCGCGTACTTTTAAGGCAAGACAATGCAGATATAAGGCTTACAGCCTTAAGCCACAAAATCGGACTTGCATCCGATGAACGATTAGATTTAGTAAATCATAAGATTAAGCTAATTGAACAAATCAAAAGTTTTGTAAAAAAAGAGAGCGTATCACCAGAGGAAATTAATACTTATCTTGAAAAAATCAATTCGAAAACATTAATGCAAAAAGTAAAAATAGAGAGTTTAATTCTTCGGCCTGAAGTTACCTTAAATGATTTGATCAATAGAATTACCTCTTTGAATAATTTCGTTCATTCTCTTGATAAAAACCACCTGCCTGAAATTATTGAAGAGACAGAAATATTGTTGAAATACGACAACTACATAAGAAAAGAGAAAGAGGTAGCTCAAAAAATGTCGAAACTCGACCAGATCAAGTTAAGTGATAATTTTGATTATCGTAGCCTTAAAGCCTTGTCGTGGGAAGCGAGTGAAAAACTTACAAAAATAAAACCTAGGACCATTGGGCAAGCATCAAGAATTAGCGGTGTTTCGCCTGCCGATATATCAATACTAATAGTTTATCTTGGTAGATAAATTTTTGTTTCACGTGAAACATTAAATAAAATGGAAACACTCTTAAAATGTCCAATATGTTCTTCAACTAATTTAGAAAGTGTTATGCAAATACCTGATCACTTTCTAACAAACGAAATATTCTCAATATCGAAATGTTTACAGTGCGGATTTTTATTTACTAACCCAAAACCATTAAAGACAGACATTCCAAAATACTATCAATCTGAGGATTACTTATCTCATAAGCTTAAAAAGCTAAATATTTTATCAACAGTTTATTATTTTGCTCGCAATTATTCATTGTCGAAAAAACATTCAATTATTACGAAACAAAAAACAACAGGTTCCATTCTTGATATCGGAAGTGGAACAAGCGAATTTCTTTCATATATGAAAAAAAGGGGATGGGAAGCCGTTGGAATTGAACCTTTAGAATACCCAAGAGAATTTGCAAAGCAAAAATATTCTCTTGATATTTACCCCGATTTCGATTTTGATAATAAAAACGACACAACTTTTGACGTAATTACATTATGGCATGTATTAGAACATGTTGAGGACTTAAACTTATACATGCAGAAAATTAGTAAGTTATTAAAAAATGATGGGCTGTTAGTAATTGCTCTACCAAATCATGAATCATGGGATGCAAAAAAGTTTGGAACTTTTTGGGCAGCCTGGGATGTTCCCAGGCATCTTTATCATTTTTCCCAAACTACTTTTCACCTCTTACTAAAAAAATACAATTTCGATCTTATTTCTACTGTTCCACTAAAAATGGATTCGTATTACATCAGTTTTCTTAGTCAAAAATATAAATCGGGTTCATCATCTTTTTTCAAAACAATAATAAAAGGCTTTTTGTCAAATAGAGATGCTAAAAAGAGTGAAAATAACTATTCAAGCCTTATTTATCTATCAAAAAAGAAAAAAAGCATTTAAATCGTCTTTAAACCTATTTCAATCTCTTTCATACTTTTGTTCAAAATAAAAAAGATCATTCAAAATAACGATTTATTTTAAGTCCTTTTTAGTAAGCTGATTTACAAATGTTTAAATCTCAAAAAATAAAGTTTAAAGAAAAAAGCCAGATTTTATTGGTCATTTCAATATGTTTTTTGTTTTTAGCAATTTTGATAAGTAAACAGCTCGCTAAAAAAGAACACACTCAGGCAATTGTTGACAAAGTTCAAAATAAAATTCATCAAAAAGAAAATGAATTATATCACGAACTCGAAAAGCTTATCAATTTTCACCAAAACAATAAAAAATTGGCTTTTTACTTTTTCGTTGAAGAAAATCAAGAGAGCAACAATTCCGGAATTATCTATTTAATATTCGAAGGTGACAGTTTAATTTATTGGTCAGATAACTCAGTTCCATTAAGCGATTTAATTTCCGACAGTCAAACAACCATTATAAATAGTGGTAATTCATGGAATCTCAAAGTAGAAAAGAGTAACAACGACTTCAGATATATTGTTTTATTTACAGTCAAGCATCAATATAGTTATCAAAATGAATTTCTAGAAAACAAGTTTCATCCTTCACTCTCTTTACCTACAAATACTGATTTCGTTATTGACGAAAACAACAAAAATGCAATCTTTAATAATTCCGGTAATTATTTATTCTCCATAAAAATTAATCAAACATCTACGTTAACTCTTTCTAATGAACTGATTCTTACATTGTTCTATTTAA
>JAAYWF010000116.1 GCA_012516825.1 Lentimicrobium sp.
AAAGAGTCTCACGACCTTTATATCGGAACGTTCCGTTGAATCCCACGTTGTATCTGACGAACGCAGATGAATATCAGTCAAAGGTTGAAAAACGTATGTTCCCTTATAGTCATCAATGCCATAGGCTGTTCTGGCCTGTTCCCTTATTTTTTTCGCGACAGAAGCCTGATCGGCGTTTTCGGGTAACCGGAAAAAGAAATGAATGGACTCATTTTTCATCGATGTATATTGATGATTATCCGTCACTTCTTTCGCGTGAATATTAAGAATAAGGTTTGGACGATAGGTGGTGGTAACGGGCAAATCTTCGTAAATACCTCTGATCGTAAAGTCGTAGTTGTTCCTTTGACGAATGGTTTTACCCACTGCATTGCCGTCAGGAAATAACTTCCTAGCTTCGCTTCGTGAAAGAACGGCTGAACTGGCATCGGTGAGAGGGTTTTGAGGACCTTCCACCATCTGAATGTTAAACAGGTCGAAAAACTCGTTGGTGGTCTGTATCACGCCGGACAATATCCACTGTTCGTTATCCACCACGAAATAATCCTCATTGTTCAAATCCACCATCACGCCATCATTAAGTTCGGGGATGGCATCAGTAAGTTTGCCGTAAAAAACAAGCGGATGAATCGGGTCGCGTTCCCCGTCAAAATCGTTCAGCAAGCGGTAGATATTTTTTGCCTCCGGATTGTGTTTTTCGAAAGCATATTCATATTGTACAAACAATGCTATCAGTAAACAGACGGCTAAACTCAAAGATAACCCGGTGACATTGATCACCGTCCCCATGCGCTGACGCAACAAATTCCGTATGGCAAGCTTTATATTGTACATTGTTAATTGCTAATTGTTAATTGCACATTGCCAATTGTTCATTGCTAATTGAAAATCAACTTATCATTATCCCCAAAATTCTCATACCCGGAAGTAATTACCTGTTCATCGGGTTGTAGTCCTTCAATCACTTCGTAATATTGCGGGTTTTGCTTTCCTAAGCGGACAGAGCGTTTTGTAGCGAAGCTGCCTGACTTATCCAACACAAAAACCCATTGCCCGCCGGTACTTTGAAAGAAGCCTCCTCTTGGCAGCATAATCGCATTTTCGGGTAGGCCAAGTTCTAAATTGATATAATAGGTCTGTCCGGTGCGGATATTTTCAGGGTTTTCGTTTTCAAAGACCAGATCAATTTTAAATTGTCCTTGCCGAACCTCAGGATACACTTTGCGCACGTTCAGGTGATAGGTTTTTTCCTGGCGCTCGAAAGAACCGACCAGACCGTGGCGTACCCGGTCAATATAATGCTCGTCTATCATTGCCTGTACCTTATAATTGGTAAGCACATTGATCTGACCAATTCGGGTTCCCTGGCCGATATTTTGTCCGATTTCTGCATCCAACATCCCTAATTGTCCGTCCACTGGAGCTTTCACATTAAGGTTATCCAAACGCTCATACACCAATTGAAGCGTTCGCCGCATCTTAGCAAGGTCATCCGTCAGTAAGTTCATCTCCGATATCATAATCATGGAATCGTTCTTAGCTTTTTGTTCGTTGATAAGCTGTTCCTGAACCGCATATTCAAAATCTTCTTTGGCTTGCAGCCATGTTTCGGCAGGAATAAGCCGTTCATTATAAAGCGCTTCCTGTTGTTTAAAATTTCGTTTCTTTTTTTGGATTTCAAACTGTGATTGGAGTATTCTGCGACGCGTTTCGATCATCTGATTTTCAAAGCTGATACGTGTTTGTCGAAGCATATTCTCTTTTTGGGCAAGATCCGATTCACTCAACATTATTTCCTGGTAGAGAGTTCTGTTTTCGAGCTTGAGAATTACCTCGCCGGCTTTTACCATTGCCCCCTCTTCAATCAGACGTTCCTTTACCCGCCCGCCTTCCTCAGCATCTAAATAAATGGTTGCAATAGGCTCCACCTGCCCGCTAATACGGATATAGTCGTTGAACTGCCCGCTGATAACGGAACTGATGGTGATCTTATCGCGATCAACCAAGAGCGATTTTGTGCCTGCTTCGGAAATAATTCTGAAAAGGATAAATACGATTACAATACCCCCCGCTATCCAAAAGAAATGCTTTCTTTTTAAGCCTTTTTTTTTCTCAATTTTTCTGTCCATATTTTCCATTGTCATCCTTCTTTTTATTTAAAATAGTAGCGTTCTTTTATTGTTTTCATTAAAACAGCTCTTCGCCAAGATAAATACGAATTGTTTTTTCTTTTATCTTCAATTGAAGCAGGGTACGTATCCACTCTGTTTCGGCTTGTGCCAGCTGGTTTTTTGCAGTGTAAAATTCTATGATACTGATTAGCCCCTGATCCAATTTTTTTTCGGCTATTAGAAATGCTTCCTGTGTTGCCTCTTTTTTTGTTTCTAAAAGGTCTAACTCTTTTTGCAGCGAGTTCAACTGCTGAACATCTTCGTTTACAAGCCGATATAGTTTCTGTTGTTCTTCTTCCTGACGGTTTTCTGCCATTGTTTTTCTCCACTTTGCCTGTTTCAGTTGTGAATTACCATACCATCGGTTGAAAATTGGAATTTGCAGATTCAGGTAAACCGATTGCGCTAGATTTTGAGACCATTGCTCCATGAAAGGGATGGTTTGTTCGGCTAAACCGTTATGAGATTCTTCTTTTCGCGAATCGGCAAAATTGGTATAGATTCCTCCTCCCAACGTCAATGTTGGAGCTAAATTTCCTTTTGCGATGGCGAGTTGTTTTCCGGCAGCTTCCACATCAAGTTCTGCCTTCCATACCGATGGCATATGTAGCAAGGCTGCCTCATAAACTCTATCTGCAGAAGGCTGTATAGCAATTGTATTTTCCATGCTCTCATCCACCGGGTTTAATTCTTTGGACAGTGGCCAGTTCATCAGGCTTTTCAACGAGATAGCAGCTAAATCATACTGATTTTCAGCTAAGAGCAAATTATGCGTTTCGGTGGCTTGTTGGGCTTTCATTTCAAAGAGATCCGATTCGGATTTTAAACCTAAACCGATCATTGTTTTAATTTTTTCTGTATTAAGAATTGTAAGCCTAAGCTGCTCCTGAACGATTTCGTGCAAGCGTGTAAAATAAAGAAGGTCGTAATAGTGGTTCATCACCTCAAATGCAATCTCCATCTTCTTTTGCTTGCTTTCTTCAAGGCCGATCAACAAGTTTAGTTTTTGAAATTTCATGGAATTAATCCGGCTAAACCCTCTAAAAAGCTCCAATTGCGTATCTACATAAAAATTCATTGAAAAAAAATCGTGGTTCACAAAACTATTAGTAGTGGGGTCAATGGAGCGTCCGTATTGTTTATTGGCCGAACTCCCGCCATAAATCTGAGGCAGAAAATTCCGTTTTGTCTGCATGTATAGTTCATTGTTGAGAGATTCTTCGAGGTTTTTATTTGTTATTGCGAGATTGTTGTCCAAAGCATAACGGATGCATTGATTCAGATCCATTTGCTGAGCCTCGACCGCCCTTAAAGCAAATAACAAAAACAGACTTAGTAAAATGTTGTACTTCATGTCAATTTTTAATGAGCAATTGAGAAAATGCTATTCACAAAAGAATTACTATTTCCAATTGTCAATAGTAGTGCCATAAATTTAAAAAGCTAATTATCAAGAAGATAAGCTTCTTGTTATTTTTTAAAGCGTAAAAATATTAGACACCCATTGTCTTGTTTTTTGACAGTTGATAATAAAAGACTATTTTTGTTCGGTGATTATGGAGTTAATGTCAGTCAATCCATTTGGACAGAGGAATCAGTTTATGAAAAAAAGTAGAATTTTAATAGTCGAAGACAACAAGAGTGTACTGAACGCATTGGAGCTTTTGTTGCAGCCTTTATGTGAGCAGGTGGTTACAACCGCTAATCCCAATCAGATTCCATCACTGTTAAAGGCTCACTATTTTGATGCCATCTTGTTGGATATGAATTTTGCTGCTGGTATAAATACGGGGAACGAAGGTTTTTACTGGCTTCAGCGTATTTTAGAGCACGATATCAATCATTCGGTGATTATGATTACCGCCTATGGTGATGTGGAATTGGCAGTGCGTGCTTTAAAAGAGGGGGCGGTTGATTTTGTGTTGAAGCCATGGGAAAACAGCAAATTGGTTGCTACGATCAATACGGCTATTCAGTTGCGCAACTCCCGTAAAGAGGTGAAGTTGCTTAAGGAGAAGGAGCAAAACCTGAAAGCAGCAGCAAAAAAGGAATCAGCAGTGATTATTGGCGAGTCTCCCCAGTTTAGGCAAATTCTTGATATAGTATCGAAAGTAGCAAAAACGGATGCAAATGTGCTTATTACCGGTGAGAACGGAACCGGAAAGGAGATAATTGCCCGTGAGCTGCATCGGCAATCCTTACGTGCAAACGAGTTGATGGTGAGTGTAGATATGGGATCGCTCTCAGAAACACTATTTGAGAGTGAGCTGTTTGGCCATGTTAAGGGTGCATTTACCGATGCAAAAGAGGATCGGGCAGGCAAGTTTGAGATTGCAAAAGGAAGCACACTCTTCTTAGATGAGATTGCCAACCTCTCATTGCCACTACAGGCAAAATTGTTGGCAGCGCTGCAAAATCGCGAAATAGTAAAAGTTGGATCGAATAAGAAAATCCCTATTAACATCCGGCTGGTGTGCGCTACCAACAGCAACTTGCATTCCCTTGTACAGAAAGGAGTGTTTAGAGAGGATTTGCTGTATCGCATCAACACCATTCAAATTGAGATTCCGCCCTTGCGTGAGCGCCTGATAGATATTCCGTTGTTAGCCAATTTTTTCTTGAATATTTACCGTGCAAAGTACAATAAACCCACTTTGGAATTTGAAAGCGAAGTGATGGATACAATGAAAAAATATTCCTGGCCGGGCAATGTGAGGGAATTGCAACATGCAGTAGAAAAAGCGGTTATTCTGAGTGAAGGCACTACTCTTACACGGCGCAATTTCCTTTTTCCGGAAAACAAACTTCCCGAGACAAGCGCACAGACATTGGAGGAGATGGAACGACAGATGATTGCTGCAACCATCCGTCAGCATGAAGGAAACCTAACTGCCGTAGCAGCTCAATTGGGAATTAGCCGGCAAACGCTTTATAATAAATTAAAAAAGTATCGGTTGTAACGATTCATCAAAAAACACAATCATCATGCATCTGCGGATTCTCTATCTTCGTTTGGCGATCTATATTCTTCTGCTGATCGTTTTCTCCGGCCTGCTGTTTTTGTCTGTTCAAGCCTTGAATTGGTATGCTGTATTATGTATAATAGGAATAATTTGGGTGATTTATAGGATTATCAGGCTATTTAATCGCAATCCCCAAAAGCTCTCTTATTTTTTAAATGCAATTGAAAACCAGGATTCCACCTTGTTTTTCTCTGAAAAAATCCGGCACAAACCGACAAAAGAACTGCATGGCAGTCTGAATCGGATGAACCAGTTGATTCAAGAGGTTAAATTAAAAAACCGCGAGCAGGAACAGTACTACAGCCTTTTGTTGGAGCAAGTAGCCACCGGTATAGTGGTTATGAATGATAGTGGGAATATTTTGTTGGCAAATTCGGCAGCCAGAAGTTTGCTCAACTATTCGTTTTTAAACCATATTGAGCAATTGAAACGTGTGGATATCAAGCTTTACAATGCTTTTCTCAGCTTACAACAAGACAACCAGAATCAGTTTGTAAAAGTAAGAAACGAGAATGGAATCAGACAGTTATCCTTACAGGTTACCTCTTTTAAAAGGCATGATAACGCTTTGCGCATAGTCTCGGTTCATGATATCAGCAATGAATTAGACGCCAAAGAGATTGAATCGTGGCAAAAACTCATTCGGGTTCTTACACATGAAATTATGAACTCTATTGCTCCCATCACCTCCCTGAGTGAAACCTTGCTAAATTACTATAAACTCAACGATGAAGCAACAGTAAAAACAGCCTCCGTTGACGATCAGAAAATTGCCAATACGGTTAAAGGATTGGAAGTAATCAACGAGCGAGGCACCGGTTTGATTCAGTTCGTAGAGTCGTATCGCAGGCTTACCGGGCTTTCCAAACCAATTCGTAAACCACTGGTAGTGAAAGAGCTGATTGAGCATTTGTTGTTACTTTTAGAAAATGAACCTAATTTTCAGTTAATCCAAAAGCATATCGAAATATCCTCGACTGATTTAGTTGTTGAAGCGGACATAACCCAATTGTCGCAGGCATTAATTAACCTTATAAAGAATGCAATACAGGCTGTTGAAAAGGAGGAAAATCCAGTGATAACTATTATAGCAAGTCGTTCATCAAGCGGTTATATTGAGATAACTGTTCAAGACAATGGCCCGGGCATACCAACGGAAATAGTGGATCAGATTTTTATTCCGTTTTTCACAACCAAAGAGCGCGGTACCGGTATTGGGTTAAGTCTTACCCGACAAATTATGAAAAACCATGGTGGAAGTATCGAAGTATTCTCCTTGCCAAATAACACCCGTTTTGTCCTTAAGTTTTTTCAATAGAAAGAGCGATGGCCGCCTGTTTTACGAAAGTCCTTCTAAATTATGATTTCATTTTGGTATTTCAACTTCAACAATCAGTTTTTTGGAACTTCGGATCTAAGTGTGGTTGGTGCTAATGCTCAATACCAAGGATGTTTTCTGTTGATTGATTAGGGCTAAAGCTTCTCATGGACTTGTATAATGATTTATCGAAAAAAATCCAATACTTTTACCGTTTGGTTTGTTTAAATATTGATATCTGTTTAGGTTTCTAATTGTCGAAAGGTAAATCCTTGATAATATTTTATGAGTGTTCAAAAGACTACAAAATCTAATTTTATTGTTGCTGTAATTTCTTTAGCCGGCGCTATGGTTCCCTTTATGTCGTCGGCTATTAATCTGGCGTTGCCGGTTATAAATGAAAAACTGTCGTTGAATGCTCGAATGTCTGGTTGGGTTGTAACCTCTTATATGCTTGCCACAGCAATACTTCAAATTCCTTGTGCCAGGCTGGCCGACATGGTCGGTAGGAAGCGTTTGTTTGGTCTTGGGATTGCACTCTTTTCAGTTTTTTCATTTTTTGCAGGTTTAACTACTTCCGGTGGCTGGCTTATCGTCTGGAGGTCAATGATGGGCTTAGGTAGCGCAATGATGTTTGGAACGGGCACTGCTATTTTGATATCTTCAGTGTCAGCTGAAAAGCGAGGATGGGTGTTAGGCATACAAACTTCTGTAGTTTACATGTCGCTGGCTGCAGGCCCTTTTATCGGTGGCATTCTAACATCACATTTTGGATGGCCGAGCATCTTTTTTGTAGCGGGTTTCATTGGAATAATTACTACTATCGGCACCTTTATTTTTATAAAAGATGAATGGAAGGAGGTCGTCAAATCACGTTTCGATTATCTTGGATCTATTCTTTATGGAATTGGGCTTTTCTGTCTTTTATATGGATTTTCTTTATTGCCAAAAACAACTGGAATAATACTGACCATTTTGGGAATAATATTTTTAATTGCATTTACAAAGTATCAGAG
>JAAYWF010000117.1 GCA_012516825.1 Lentimicrobium sp.
CCGAGTGTGGGCATGATGTTGTCATTTTACTTGATTCAATCACTCGTTTGGCCAGAGCATACAACACCGTTGCTCCAGCATCAGGAAAGGTGCTTACAGGCGGTGTTGATTCAAATGCACTGCAAAAGCCAAAACGCTTTTTTGGCGCCGCACGGCAAATAGAACACGGCGGATCGCTCACCATCATCTCCACGGCACTGATTGATACGGGTTCGCGAATGGATGAGGTGATTTTTGAAGAGTTTAAAGGAACAGGAAATATGGAACTACAGCTCGACAGGAAAATCTCAAATAAACGTATTTATCCAGCCATTGACATTGTAGCTTCAAGCACACGTCGCGACGACCTATTGTTAGACAAAGAGATGCTGCAACGGGTCTGGATACTCAGAAATATCCTCTCGGAAAGAACTACTGTAGAGGCAATGGAATTCTTAAAAGATAAAATGCGTTTTACACAAACAAATGAAGAGTTCCTTATCTCGATGAATAGTTAAGTATAAAAATTTAAGAAAATCATTAGGATTTCAAAAAAGTATTACTTTTGCAGCCCTAAAATCAGAAAATGATAATATCATGTCGAAGAAAACTAAAGATGTAAGGATTCAGGTAATTTTAGAGTGTACGGAGCACAAAAACAGTGGGCTTCCCGGAACATCGAGATATGTTACCATGAAGAGTAAAAAGAACACACCCGAGCGTTTAGAGTTGAAGAAGTACAACCCTATCATGAAAAAAGTTACCGTTCATAGAGAAATTAAATAATAAGGAGACAAAGCAATGGCAAAAAAAGTAGTTGCAACCCTAAAAACCGCTACAGGTAGAGATTTCACAAAGGTAATCTCAGTAGTAAGATCAGCAAAAACAGGCGCTTACACCTTTAAGGAAGAGATGATGCCTACCGAAAGAGCACAGGAACTGATTAAAAAAAGATAATAATCCCCTGAAAAAATCTTTTAGAGCCTTTTCCTGTATAGGAGAAGGCTCTTTGTGTTTCATCTAATTAATTTGAAAATATGGGTTTATTTGATTTTTTTTCAAAAAAGAAAAAAGAACAGCTAAATGAAGGTTTGGAAATGACAAAAAAGAGCGTCTTTTCCAAAATTACTAAAGCTATAGCCGGCAAATCAAAAGTTGATGACGAAGTTCTTGACAACCTTGAGGAGATACTTGTTACCTCTGATGTAGGTGTTACTACTACTTTGAAAATTATAGAGCGAATAGAAGCAAGAGTAGCGCGAGATAAATACCTTGGGGCCGATGAACTGAACAGCATCCTTAAAGAAGAGATCGCTGCCTTATTATCCGAAAATGATAGTGATAGTATATCAGGTTTTGATTTTCCAAAAATGGAGGTTCCTTATGTCATCATGGTTGTTGGAGTAAATGGTGTTGGTAAAACCACCACTATTGGCAAGCTGGCATACCAGTTTAAAATGGCGGGCAAATCCGTTTTGCTTGGCGCTGCCGACACCTTTAGGGCAGCAGCTGTTGACCAATTGACCATCTGGTCGGAAAGAGTTGATGTGCCACTTATTTCGCAAGGGATGGGCGCCGACCCAGCCTCAGTAGCATACGACACGTTAAAATCTGCCGTAGCCAATAAGGCCGATGTTGTAATAATTGATACGGCCGGTCGTCTGCACAATAAAATAAACCTGATGAACGAGCTTACCAAGATCAAAAATGTGATGAAAAAAATCATCCCTGAAGCTCCTCAGGAAATATTACTAATATTAGATGCCTCCACCGGCCAGAATGCCATTGAGCAGGCTAAGCAGTTTACCGCCGCCACCGAAGTAAACGCATTAGCGCTTACCAAACTTGACGGCACAGCCAAAGGAGGCGTAGTCATAGGAATTTCAGATCAATTTAAAATACCCGTTAAATACATAGGTATCGGAGAAAAAAAGGAAGACCTTCAGTTGTTCGACAAGTTTGAGTTTGTTGATTCTCTTTTTAGTCAAGAGTAAAAAGAAATTATTTTGAAAACAAAAAATGGTAAGCCATCAGTAACAATTGTAACATTGGGGTGTTCCAAAAACCTTGTTGACTCTGAAGTTTTGATTCGTCAGCTTCAGGCTGGAGGCATCGAGGTTTCGCATAATCAGCAAAATAACATTTCGAAAAGAGTAATTATAAACACCTGTGGCTTCATCAACGATGCAAAAGAGGAGTCAATAGATACCATTTTGAATTTTGTAAACGCCAAGCAGCAGGGAATTGTTAGTGAATTGTATGTGATGGGCTGTTTGTCAGAGCGTTATCGCCACGAGTTAAGCAAAGAGATACCAGAAGTAGATGGTTTTTTTGGAGTATCGGAGTTGCAAAACATCCTTCGTAGCGTTGGAGCAGATTACCGAAAAGAGCTTTTAGGCGAGCGACATCTCACGACTCCGAATCATTACGCTTATCTTAAAATTTCGGAAGGATGCGACAGAAAATGCTCATTTTGCGCAATACCACTGATACGCGGGAAACATCAATCAAAAACTATCGAAGAGATTCTGAATGAAGCAAAATATCTGGCCTCTGTAGGAGTCAAGGAGTTAATCCTCATTGCGCAAGACACCACTTATTATGGTTTGGATATCTATGGTAAAAGGAGACTTCCCGATTTACTGCAACAATTAACCTTGATCAACGGTATAGAGTGGATCCGCTTACACTACGCCTACCCTAATGCATTTCCAGAAAAGACTTTAAGCGTTATAAATTCATCTCCGAAGATTTGCAAATACTTAGATATTCCCATTCAACACATCAGCGATCCTATTTTAAAGGCAATGAAAAGATCGCACTCGAACGGATACACCCGAAAACTAATAGAAAAGATTCGAAATCAAATTCCGGGAGTGGCTCTACGAACAAGCATAATTGTTGGCTTTCCGGGTGAGACAAATGAACAGTTTGACGAATTAAAAAACTTCATCAGCGAAGTGAAGTTCGATAGACTTGGCGTTTTCACCTACTCCCATGAAGAGAATACCAAAGCCTATAAATTAAAAGATGATATTTCGGCTGCAACAAAAAGAAAAAGAGCGTCCGAACTTATGGCGTTACAGCAACAGATTTCGTTTGATATTAACCGAAAAAAAATCGGGACTTCGCTGAGAGTGATCATTGACCGTAAAGATGAAGATTTCTGGATCGGGCGATCCGAATTTGACTCACCTGAAGTAGATAACGAAATACTAATTCCATCAACCTTTC
>JAAYWF010000118.1 GCA_012516825.1 Lentimicrobium sp.
AAATGGTGGATGTTTTTACAGGTAAAAATGATTTTCTGTGTTTTAACCGTCAGAAAGTGGTTATTTTTGCAGCCGTAAAAAATTTATTAAAAATGATCAAACAGTCGAAAATTGTTGACCTGCTCAAGAGCAAAGACTATAACCGTGAGGTGAATGTTAAAGGCTGGGTAAGAACTAAAAGAGAAAGCGCTTCTGTTGCTTTCATTGCATTGAATGATGGATCAATCATTCATCATATACAAATTGTTATTGACATGAAGCAATTTGATGCTGAACTAATAAAAAAGACAACCACCGGCTCGGGAATATCTGTTACCGGAACTTTGGTAAAATCCCTCGGGAAGGGGCAGTCAGTAGAGATTCAAGCTAAAGAGATAGTTTTATATGGCACTGCCGATCCGGAGACTTACCCTTTGCAAAAGAAAGGACATAGTTTAGAATTTTTACGCGAAATTGCCCACTTGCGTCCACGTACCAATACCTTTGGGGCTATTTTTAGAATACGTCATGCGCTTGCCTATGCAATTCATAAATATTTCAACGATCGTGGGTTTTGTTATCTTCATTCACCCATTATCACAAGTTCGGATGCCGAGGGCGCCGGTGCAATGTTTAGGGTTACTACGTTGGATGCCAAAAATCCACCTTTGTTACCTGATGGTAGTGTAAATTTTAAAGAAGATTTTTTTGGTAAGGCTACCAACCTCACAGTTTCAGGGCAGTTGGAGGCCGAGTTAGGAGCGCTTGCACTATCACTTGTTTATACTTTTGGCCCTACATTCAGAGCCGAAAATTCAAACACACCAAGGCACTTAGCCGAATTTTGGATGATAGAGCCGGAAATGGCCTTTTATGAAATCAAAGATAATATGGATCTTGCTGAGGATTTCTTGAAATACTTGGTTAAGTATGTTATGCAAAACTGTTCTGAAGATTTGGAGTTCCTCAATAATATGTACGACAAAGAGTTGATAGAACGGTTGAAATCTATTATTGAAGTAGATTACGAACGCCTCAGTTATACTCAGGCTGTTGAAATATTAAAAACCTCTGGGAAAAAGTTTGAATTTCCCGTTCATTGGGGTGTTGATCTTCAGGCTGAGCACGAGAGATATTTGGTTGAACAGCACTTTAAAAAACCCGTCATCTTAACTGATTATCCCAAAGAGATAAAAGCATTTTACATGAAACAAAATGATGATGGAAAAACCGTTCGTGCTATGGATGTATTATTTCCTAAAATAGGTGAGATCATTGGGGGATCACAAAGAGAAGAGAGTTTGGATAAGTTGGTGCAGCGCTGTAAGGAAATGAATATCCCCGAAAAGGACATCTGGTGGTATATTGACACACGAAAATTCGGTACAGTACCCCATAGCGGATTTGGATTAGGATTTGAGCGGATGGTTTTGTTTATCACAGGAATGAAAAATATTCGAGATGTGATACCTTTCCCAAGAACACCTCAAAATGCTGAATTTTAAATTACCTGAAAACGCCTTTTATCCTTTCTCGAATTACTGAATTTGTTAACTTTGCTAATATTTTTCAATTAATCATTCATGGGTAAACAGGGATTATATCAGAAGTTGTCAATACAGCAAAAGCTTTCCCCGCAACAGATTCTTTTGATGAAGATGTTGCAAATCCCTGCCATTGCACTTGAACAACGTATAAAACAAGAGATTGAAGAAAATCCGGCTCTTGATGAATTGACAGGTTACGATGATAATGGAGGAGAGGCTGAAAAAGATGAGGATGAATTCATTAATGAATTGGATAACAGCGAAAGTGATGAATTTGATTTAAAAGATTTTATTGGAGATGACGATACGCCTGGTTATAAGCTTCGGGCAAATAACTATAGCCGGGATGATGATAATAAAAAAGAGATTCCTTTTTCAGTTGGAAAAAGTTTTCATGATCATTTGACATCTCAACTCGGACTTAAACGATTGAACGAAAAGCAACTCGCAATAGCTACAACCATTATCGGAAATATGGATGATGCCGGTTATTTGCGACGCGAAATTAGCTCAATGGTTGACGACCTCTCTTTTTCGCAAAATATCACTACAACCGAAGGAGAAATACTGAAAGTGCTTAAAATAATACATGAGCTCGAACCGGCAGGAGTTGGCGCATGCGACCTCAGAGAATGTCTATCGATCCAGCTACGACGGTGGCAGGCAGAAGAGCCTGAAACGAATTTTGATCTGAGTATCTTAATCTTGGAAAAGTATTTTGAAGAGTTTTCTAAAAAACATTATGATAAAATCATTAAAAGAGCTCGGGTAACTGAAGATGAGTTAAGAGAGGCAATTGAACAGATATTAAAATTAAATCCCAAACCTGGAAATTCGTTGGGTGAAACAACACGCACAAGCCAATATATACTCCCTGATTTTATAATCACAACTAATAATGGTGAATTAGAATTGTCGCTACATTCGAAAAATGCCCCGGAATTGAGAATCAATCGGCAATATCTTGAAATGATTGAGGGATATATGCTTGATAAATCAAAAAAAACAAGACAACAAAGGGAGACTTTTCAGTTTATTAAAAGTAAAATAGAGTCTGCCAAATGGTTTATTGATGCAATTAGGCAACGCCAGAATACATTGCTACTCACTATGAATGCAATAATGGAGTATCAGAAAGAGTATTTTCAAACAGGCGATGAAACAAAATTAAGACCTATGATACTTAAAGACATTGCCGAAATAGTAAATCTTGATATTTCAACAGTCTCGAGAGTTGCCAATAGCAAATATGTTCAAACGCCTTTCGGAACTTTCTTGTTAAAGACTTTTTTTTCGGAATCTATGCAGACTAAAACAGGCGAAGAGGTATCAACAAGGGAGATCAAAAAAATATTACAGGACACAATTGACGAAGAGGATAAAACAAAACCGGTTACCGATGATCAACTTACAGCAATATTAAAACAGAAAGGTTACAGCATCGCGCGTAGAACCGTTGCTAAATATAGGGAACAGCTAAACATACCCGTCTCCAGGCTGCGCAAGGAATTATGACGATTTAAAAACACTAAATCCTGATTTCTAATCACTTAAAAATGAAGTTTCCAAGGATAATCTCAAGTTTTCTTAATCCGTTTTTCATCACCTTCTATTTTTTTATAATAACCCTTAATCTGAATACTAAGGCAATAAATCCATTGCCCGAAAAAGCTAAATGGATAATTTACGGCTTAATCATCATTATAACATATGTAATTCCTGGTCTATTCATCAAGTTCTACGGTAGCTTTATTCAACGGTTTTTCAAATACGGACAAAAAGAGAAAAGGATTATCTACTTTTTTATTGTTACAGTCTTTTATTACCTCACCTATTACCTATTAATCCAGCTAAGGTTATCGCCGATTTATAGCTTGTTTCTTTTTGGTTGCACATCTCTGTTAGTACTTTGTCTTATCGTTTCATTCTTTTGGAATATTAGCATTTATATGGTAGCCATAGGCGCTTTATCGGGAGGATTATTAGGTGTTTCGATGGTTTTTAACATCAATCTCCTTTTTCCAATTTTTATGGTAATTCTTTTTTCAGGCCTCCTTGGTTATTCGAGGCTTTCGTTAGGCAAACATCGCCCGTTAGAGGTTTATGGAGGCTATTTAACAGGATTGGCAATAATGCTTGTACATTACTTTTTATTCTAAAAAGGCATAAGAGATATTCCAAACGAAATGGGATAAAGCTCTGGGCCTAAATCTTTGGCAAATAGGTTGCTTAAAGAATAAAACCCTGTTACGTTAATAAATTTCCATCCAAATCTTGCTGAAACACCATATCTTAGTTTTTCTATATCATTGATGTCCTTTGTTTTAATAAAAAGTGATTTTTTGGTTCCGGAAAGATAATCATCCCCTTTATATTTAGAATGAGAATCCAATAATACTCCGACTTTAAAGCCTATTGCAGCGCGGATATCATTTTTTGCTCTCATCCTTACTTCTACTGGAAAATCAAGATAAGTGTACGATATCTTATTTTTTTTATACGAATTGTTGGGATAGATGTTTTTTATTGGTCTTAAACCGGTAATTCCATTAGTATCGGTAACTACAAAACTATTGCTGTAAAAGTTATGGCTTCCGATGCCGGCGCCAATAGCAACGCTAAAATTACTATTTTTAAAATGGTGTTCGAAAAAGCCGGAGAAGCTAATCCCGGGATTAAAAAATCGTTCTTTTACAGAGTCAGGTACATTTAAATAGATATCGTTGAAAACATCAA
>JAAYWF010000119.1 GCA_012516825.1 Lentimicrobium sp.
AACTGTATTATGTAGGTTGAGAATTTGGCAAAAAATCTGATTTCCCGATTTCGGTGCATTGTAAGGTTGGCGGCAGAGGCTTAAAAAGGCTATCTTTGCACTCATTGATTCAATTATCATTTATTGTCAATGCTTATTAATTAATATATTAACAAATTAAACACTATGTCACACGGATTTTTTAATGTCCCCAAACCTTGCAATGAACCGGTATTGAGCTATGCTCCCGGAACGAAAGAGAGATCTGAAGTAAAAGCTATGCTAAGCCAGATGCGCGGCCAGTTGGTTGATATTCCAATGTTTATTGATGGTCAAGAGATCAGGACTAACAATAAGCGTGAGATCAGAGTACCACACGACCACAAACATCTGCTTGGGCATTATCATCTTGGTGATCGTTCGCATGTGCTTAAGGCTATTGATGCAGCTTTAGAGGCACGTAAGAAATGGAAAGATTTGCCATGGCAACATCGCGCCGGTATTTTCCTTAAAGCAGCCGACTTGATTTCGGGAAAGTATCGCGCAAAGATCAATGCAGCTACGATGCTCTGCCAGTCGAAAAATATTTTTCAGGCCGAAATTGATGCAGCTTGCGAGTTTGCCGATTTCTTACGCTTTAATGTATATTACATGACAGAGATATACAAAGAGCAACCTATTTCGGCGCCAGGAACATGGAACTACTTAGAACAAAGACCACTCGAAGGTTTTATTTATGCGCTTACTCCTTTTAATTTTACTTCTATAGCCGGTAACCTTCCCTCATCCCCAGCAATAATGGGTAATGTTGTAGTTTGGAAATCTGCTTCCACACAGGTTTATTCAGCGAATGTAATTATGAATATTTTCCGTGAAGCAGGGTTGCCTGATGGAGTAATAAATTTGGTTAACGTGAGCGGAGCAGAGGCCGGTAAAGTTGTTTCAGAACATCCTGATCTTGCCGGTTTCCATTTTACAGGGTCAACAGAGGTTTTTAAGAGTATGTGGAAAGCCATCGGAGATAATATTATGACTCATAAAACCTATCCAAAGATTGTAGGCGAAACTGGTGGAAAAGATTTCGTGATGGTGCATAAATCAGCTAATCCAAAACAAGTTGCCACAGCGCTATCAAGAGGAGCTTTTGAATTCCAGGGTCAGAAATGCTCGGCCGCATCGCGTGCCTATATTCCAAAATCACTTTGGAAAGAGGTAAGGGAACACCTTGTTGCCGATCTCAAATCCTTCAAAATGGGTGGCGTCGAAGATTTTCGCAATTTCATCAACGCAGTAATTGATGAACCTGCATTTAATAAGATATCTGGTTATATAGCCAATGCTAAAAAAGATGGAATAGAGATTGTAGCAGGCGGCAATTATGATAAATCAAAAGGATACTTTATTGAGCCTACCGTACTCCTTGTAAACGACCCACATTATACTACAATGGAAGAGGAGATTTTCGGACCTGTACTGACAGCCTATGTTTACGACGATAACAAATTTGAAGAAACTCTTGAGCTGTTGGATAAAACATCTCCTTATGCACTCACTGGTTCTATCTTTGCCAACGACAGATACGCCGTTGAGAAAGCTTATAACGCATTGGAAGGCGCGGCAGGCAATTTCTATATTAACGATAAGCCTACAGGAGCCGTCGTTGGACAACAGCCATTTGGTGGAGCAAGAGCTTCGGGCACAAACGACAAATCCGGATCAAAACTTAACTTGCTACGCTGGGTATCGCCACGTGCAATAAAAGAAAATTTTGACCCACCGGTAGATTATCGTTATCCATTTTTGGATGCTGAATAATAAAACTAATTCCTTGAGTCTATCTTTAGGAAAATGAAATATCCCTCCTTGCAACCTTTTGCACGGAGGGATTTTTTTTGATTTTAGCATGAGAAAGTTTTGCGGTTAAAGGGTAATTTTTAACTTTTGATTGAATATATTTTGCTATTCATGAAAAAGTACGATCTTTGCCGCCCGAATTTTAAAATCAATTTATCATTTATTAAAGTAATATGCCAACAAAAATCAGATTGCAGAGACATGGTAAAAAGGGGCGTCCCTTTTATCATATTGTTATTGCGGATGGTCGGGAACCACGTGATGGAAGATTTATCGAAAGGCTTGGTACTTATAACCCTGTTACGATTCCAGCCGAGATCACTTTGGATTTCGATAGAACCCTCTATTGGCTGCAGGTTGGAGCACAACCTACCAACACCGTTCGCTCGTTATTATCGTACAAAGGTGTGTTGTACAAAAATCACCTTTTGAAAGGTGTGAAAAAAGGAGCTCTTACCGCCGAAGAAGCCGAGCTAAAGCATAAAGAGTGGCTTGAAGCTAAACAACAAAAGTTTATTGATTCGCTGAAAGATTTGCAGAACAAAAAACGGCAAGAGACTAAGAAAGCTTTAGAAGAGGAGACGAAAGTTAAAGAAAAACGCAGTGAAGAGATTGCTAAAAAGCGTGCCGAAGAGATTGAAAAACAAGTGAAAGCAGCTCAAGCGAAGCAACAGGCCGAGCAGGAAGCTGCGGATGCTGAAGAAAAGTCGAATACGGAAACTGCCGAAAGTAAGGAATAGTGAGTTAGTTTTTATTTTATAAATGTTTGAATACCGGAGGTATCTGTATAACACTGATCTTCCGGTTTTTTTATTATGAATAAAGAGGATTTTACAAAAATTGGCCGGATCGTAAAGGTAAATAAAAAAACGGCAAATATTACTGTTATCTCCGATTTTACTTTACCCGATTCCATTGAACAAAGCAAAATACTTTTTATTGAAATTGACGGTGGGTTAGTTCCTTTTTTTGTTATAGAAGCATCGTTGAGAGGGGATAACTCCCTTGTTGTGATGTTGGAAGATTATCATTTGCCTGAAAAAGCTTTAAAATTGGTTGGCTGTAAGGTTTATATCAAAATTGAAGAGATTTATGATAGTGAAGATGAATTTCTTTTTTATCCTCAGCTAATTGGATTTAAGGTAATTGATAAAGATAAGGGAGAGGTGGGTGTTGTAAAAGAAGTGTCGGAGAGTATGCACCAGATTTTACTTACTGTAATGAAAGGTAAAAAGGAGATACTCATACCGCTCGCTGAGGAGTTCATTACCAAAGTTAACCGGCATAAAAAAGAACTCTTTATGGTTTTACCAGATGGGCTGATAGATCTTTAATATCTACTATCTTTTTGTTTTTATGGGAGATTTTGTGTTTCGACATTTCAGGATATTGCATGGCAATTCTACAATGAAGGTAGGTACTGATGCTGTTTTGGTAGGCGCTCTAACTAAAATTCATCCTTCGGTGCGTACCATCCTCGATGTGGGAACAGGATGCGGCATTATAGCATTGATGTTAGCTCAAAGGTCGAATGCCGAGATAGTCGCAATTGATATTGATAAACCCTCGGTAGAGGAGGCTACTATAAACTTCAGAAACTCACCCTGGCCTGACCGTTTAAAACCTGTTTTGGCCGCTTTTCAGCATTTTTCCTCTACCTCTGAAATACGTTATGACTTGATTGTAAGTAATCCCCCATTTTTTCAGGATTGCCAATTGCCTTTAAGAGAGAGCTTAAGCATTGCAAAACACAACAAAAGACTCAATTTCGAAGAGCTTTTACAGGGCGCTGAGCGATTGCTGAATGATGACGGATCAATATCACTTATTTTACCGGTAAATGAGTCGAAATCATTTTTAGAAAAAGCCGGGGATTGTTCATTTTTTCCGAATGAGATAATTGAAATTGTCCCAATTAAAGGCAAACCGGTTAATCGTATTCTCCTTACCGTAAAGAGAAAAAAATCCCCAAATCCATTAATTCAAACGCTAACATTGAGAAATAACGATGGGAAGTTTTCGGATGATTACAAGATGTTGACAAAAGATTTCCATCCGCCTGAGTATTTTTATTAACCTTGCTCGTATTATTGATTCCTATATTTTCAATAAATAGGATGATTATCGGATTTGTGTATTTTTGCAGTTATCTGAATTTTTGGTTGTAAGTAAAAAGCAATGAGAGCTTTTCTTTTTTTCAGTTTTCTTTTATTTGCGGTTACTGCTTGTGGCTATCGCCACGGTGATAAGCTGCCTGTTGATATGGTTAAAAATCCTAAAACGGCTTCCGGCGAAGATGAAGGCGTTAAGATGCCGGTAATCGCTTTTGAGAAACAAACTCACGATTTTGGCAGATTGGTAATGGGTGAAAAGGTGAGTTATACATTTCGGTTTACAAACATTGGCGAGGCCGACCTAATCATATCACACGTCAGCACTAATTGTGGTTGTACAGTTCCCGAATATACAAAAGAACCGGTAAAGCCCGGAGAAACAGGAAATCTTTCAGTAACCTTTGATAGTAAAAATCGAAAGGGCTTTCAAAACAAAACCATAACCGTTATAACCAACACTCAACCTAATTCAAGCGAACTAAACATCACGGCAATGGTTGCTATACCAGTCCAAAAATGATAAAAGAGGTTTTATAATTTAATAATATACTTTTATGATAAGTTCAATTTTGAATTTTATTTTGTTAAGCCAAAATCCTGGCGGTAACGAAGGCGGCGGGATGTCTTTTCTTTTTATGATCCTGCTAATGATTGTAGTTTTTTACTTTTTTATGATCAGGCCACAGACGAAAAAGGCCAAACAGCAAAAGAACTTTCGCGAAAATCTGAAAAAAGGAGATAAGATCATTACCATTGGTGGAATACATGGTAAGATTCTCGAAGTAAAAGAGACCACCCTGATTATTCAGACGGAAGGCGAAGGCAGAATTAAAATAGAAAAAAGTGCAGCGGCAGTTGATGCCAGTTCACAACTTGATGAACAGAACGCCTTACCTCAAAAATAAGTCTTTGACATAAGCTGTTTTTGAATTATAGAAACCTATACGACTAAGCATAGTATGGATGGATTTTGTATTTCTTTGCAAATTATTTGTTTCATTTTCAAATGAGTAAATACGAACGTATAAAAAGTTCAGAGAACAAAAACTATCGTTACCGAACAACGGTTTTCATCATTTGCCTACTCGTTTCGGCTCTACTTTGGCTTACGATAAAGTTTAGCAGTGACTATACAGTTGAAATACCTTACTCAATAAGCTTAAAAGGAATACCTGAAGGCAAAGTATTAGTCAATCAGCCTGACAGCGTGCTTCGGATTAATGTAAAAGCTTCAGGATACGCTTTATTAAAGTGTAGATATCTGTCGAGGCATGATTCTTATGAAGTTAACGTAAGTCAATGGATTGGACGCATATCGGCAGGAACATCCGATGCAACCATCAATACTTTACTTATTGCTCAGCATATTAAGGAAGAACGATCATTACCGGGGATTATAGAATTTGTCTCTCCCGAAGAGTTGAGTCTTAAATTTGATAGAGGAGTTTCGAAGCAGGTGCCAATCATCCCCGATGTGAGTTATAGCTTCGCTCAACAGTATTTTGCTTACGACTCTCTTATCATTGAACCTCAACTGGCTACTATTTATGGTACTACTGATGACATAGATAGAGTCCATTTTTTGAAAACAAATGCTTTAAAGTTTGATGATTTGTCCGAATCAATTGATACTATGGTTAACATCCTTAATCCACGTTCTAACGCTATCGTTATAGAGCCTGAACAAGCATGGATCAGCCTGTTAGTTGAAAAGTTTACCGAAGCTGAGGTTGAGGTTGCTGTAAAGCGAGGTAAAGGCTTTGAGCAAACTAGAGTTAAGTTTTTTCCGGAAAGGGTGAAGGTTGTATATCTGATAGCGCTTAAAGATTTTAAAAATATTGATCCCGAAATGTTTACATGCACTGTAAATATGCCGGATGATGGAGCGCCAAATGGTAAGCGATTAAATGTTGAAGTATCCGACCATTCTTCATCTATAAAAATACAGTACGTTATGCCATCCGATGTTGAATATATCATTTTAAAATAATGCTGCGCGTTGGGCTCACGGGTGGTATAGGCAGTGGTAAGACATTAGTGGCTGAGGTGTTCAAATCTTTGTCGGTGCCTGTGTTTAATGCCGATGTTGAAGGAAAAAAGCTACTATTTGCCCCACATGTAAAAGAGCAATTACGAACTCTCTTCGGAGATCATATCTTTAGTTGCGGCGAAGTTGACCGTAGCATACTGGCAAATTTAGTTTTCGATAAACCTGATAAGCTAACCCAGCTAAATGCAGTGATACACCCCGAAGTGAGAAAGATGTTTGAACTCTTCGCAAAGAAAAACAGCTCTTCCCCTTATGTTTTGCATGAAGCTGCAATCCTTGTAGAGACAGGCTATTATAAGCAGCTTGATAAATTGATCCTTGTGGTGGCCGATGCAGACTTACGAGTGGATCGTGTGATGAAACGTGATAATGTAACTCGTGAGCAGGTGATAAGCCGAATGAAAAACCAATGGGATGATGAAAAGAAAATACTGCAATCGGATTTTGTGATTTATAACAATGCAGATGATCTGATTGTTCCTCAGGTATTAAATATCCATAAGCAACTGCAAGCACAGCTTTAGCAGATCTGGTATATATTTGTAGAAAGCAGATTTAATCCCCGAATTAATAATAGTTCAGCCCGTAACAGTTTTATATTTATTTGTTTAGGATAAGCTTAATTTCCGGTAAAAATTATAAATTCGTTTCTAAGTCTCTGAAAGCTGGGATGATACTTTGAGCTGATAAGCATATTGGCGGCTTCCACAAATCCTATTCCTTTAGAGGTGATTGATATCAGATCATCTTTAACGGTTATGATACCTGAATTTTGAGATCGTTTTACAATCTTTTCTATATAGGACACACTCCATCCTAAGTGGTAACCTAGTTTTCCTTTCATTCTCTCTTCTATATTTTCCGAGTCGTCACTGTGGTTGTATATATGCATGGCTAATGTCATTTGTGCAAATTCCAACTTTTGCCTTTGCCGTCGTCTTACGGATGCAACAAGTCCCTGGCCAGGCGCTAACAGGTAAACGAGAAAGAAGATTAAGCCGCTCACCGTAGCCATCATACCGGCTATCGAAGCATCTAACCATCTGGCAATCCAGTATCCTGCCAGCGCCGATATTATCCCAAAGATCACCGAGAGGGTTATCATATTTTTTAAGTTGTCGTTTAGCAAATAAGAGGTAGCTGCCGGAGCTATCAACAGCGCTATTACCAGAATTACCCCTACTGCTTCAAATGAGCTCACGATTGTTATCGAAACAAGCCCCATAAGCATGTAGTTTAGCAGAATTGGCATAAAACCAAAGGTGGCCGCAAGGTTACTATCAAAGGTGGAAAGTTTCAACTCTTTAAAAAAGACCAACACGAATAGTAAATTTAGGAGAATTGTAGTTCCAAGCACCCAAAAGCTCTTTGGACCAATATCAATCTCTCTGATCACCAACCTGTCGAATGGTGCGAAGGCAATCTCTCCAAGCAAAACGCTATCGGTATCAATATGGATATTACTTGCATATTTTGAAATCAAAATCACCCCGATGCTAAATAGGGCAGGGAATACTAATCCTGTGGCGGCATCCTCTTTCACTAATCTTGTGCTTGTAACAGCCTCCGTCATTGCCACAGTTAGTAATCCCATCAATGCTGCTAAAATAATCAGCAATGGCGAGTTGATGGTACCGGTTATTAAAAAGCCTATGGCGATACCCGGTAAAATGGCATGACTAATGGCATCGCTTGTCATACTCATCTTTCGCAATACGAGGAATACCCCCAGAATGGCACAAGTGATAGCTGCAAGGATAGCGATGATGATGATTTCCCATTGTAAGCCGATCATGATGAACCTCCATTTTTGATGATACGACGAGCATTGGTTATTCCCTTTTCAGTTAAACACCACTCCTTTTGCTTGGTAAGCGTTATCAATCCTTGTTCTGAGAGTTTTTTTATTGTGGCTTTATTGTAGTCGGGCATGGGTTTTAAAATGTTAACCGAGTGCAGATGCTGAGGATCAGAATGTTGGCAGCATATTTCAAAGAGGTTGATCAACATGCTATCAAGTGCGATGCGTTTTTTGCTTTTTTGTTTTAGAGTATATTGTGCAACAAGCCCTCGTTTTGGTGCAAACAGAAATGAAATTGTAACGATAAAGATCGAAACGAGTACAATTAGAGGACCTGTTGGCAGAAGTGGAGCAAAAGATGATATTCCGGTACCGGCTATTCCAGATAGAAGTCCGAATAGCGATGCTAAAATTGCCATTGCTCCAAGTCGGTCAGTCCATTGTCGTGCAGCTGCTGCAGGAGCTATGAGCATTGCGCTCATCAGCACGACACCAACAGATTGAAGTCCAATAACGATAGCGATAACGATAAGGGAATTTAGGATAATATCTAAAACTTTAATGTTCACACCGGTAGTGTGTGCATGTTGCGGGTCAAAGGCAAGTAGCTTGAACTCTTTCCATAATAGTAGAACAATGATTATTGTGATGGCAGCCGTTATGGCCATTATTAGTATATCTTCCCGTAAAAGTGTTGCTGCCTGCCCAAAAAGAAATGACTCTAATCCTCCTTGATTTGCGTTGGGAGTTCGCTGTATAAAAGTGATAAGTACCATTCCAAAACCGAAAAAGAGAGCTATGGCAATTGCAAGCGCTGTGTCGGTTTTTATTTTAGTGTTTCTGGTAATGTTCGACACCCATGCGGTAGCTATCCATCCGGCTATTGCAGCGCCAATGAAAAAAAAGAGGGAGTTTTTTACACCGGTTATTAAAAACGCCAATGCTATTCCTGGTAGTGATGCATGTGCTACGGCATCGCCAAGGAGACTTTGCCTTCGCAGTACAGCCCATGTTCCCATCAATCCGCTAATTAGCCCTAAAAGACTAGTGCCTAATGCAATGGTGCGGGTAGTGTAATCGCTAAGTATTTCTATTATAAACTCCATGTTGATTGGGTGTGGCGTTTGTTTCAGTTTGTCATACAGGGCTTTGCATTATGTTTTGTCCGTGTCGTGCTAAATTAAAAGATGCTCCGTAAGTCTTCTCAAGATTTTCGTTCGTAAATACATCTTCAACCTTTCCTTCGGCAATTTTTCGTATGTTTAAAAATGCTATGTAATCGAAATATTCAACGATGGTTTGTAAATCGTGATGCACGGCAATTACAGTTTTGTTATCCTCTATTAACTCTTTCAGTATCTTGATGATAGCTTTTTCTGTTGTTGCATCTATGCCTTGAAAAGGCTCATCCATAAAATATAGATCAGCTTGTTGTACTAAAGCTCTTGCAAGGAATACACGCTGTTGCTGTCCTCCCGAAAGCTGACTTATCTGTTGCCGTTCGAAACCAGTGAGTCCAACCTTTTCTATGGCTTGCAAGGCAAGTTTGCGCTCTTTCTTTCCGGGCCGTTTTATCCAGCCAAGCTTTCCATAAGTACCCATCATCACTAAATCAAGCACGGTAGTAGGGAAATCCCAATCAACACTACTTTTTTGTGGAACGTAAGTTATCTTTGATCTGATGGAGCGATAGGGTTTTCCGAAAAAGGTTACCGTTCCGGCCACAGGCTTTACAATATTCAGTACCGATTTGATTAATGTTGATTTTCCTGCACCGTTTGGACCGACTATTGCCATCATCACACCGGTTGGCACACTAAGATCAATATCCCAAAGTACTGGCTTAAACTTGTAGGCCACCGTCAGGTCATGTA
>JAAYWF010000120.1 GCA_012516825.1 Lentimicrobium sp.
ATCAAATTACAATTTTTATATTATTGACTTTATTTATTAATAAAACATAAATTTCATGTCTAAAATCAAAACACTGTATCTTCATGGCTTAGATAGCTTGCCGGTTTCTCAAAAAAATGAAATGATGGAAAAAGTAGGGTTTGAAGTGTTTGCACCTAAAATTGATTATCGGATTGAAAAAAATATTTATCAAAACCTCCGTCAGAAAATTATAGAGAGGAAAATAGAGTTTTTAATCGGCAGTTCACTGGGGGGATACATCTCTTTTTGGTTAGGCGAGGATTTAGGATTGCCTTGCCTTTTGTACAATCCTGCGATGACATACAGCAATCAACTTGATGCATATATCCCCGAAATAGCTCTTGGAAAATGCCCGGCACGTTTTATTGTGATCGGCAATCGCGACGAAGTAGTTGACCCAAACGAAAACTTAAACTTTTTTCGCCAATTAAATATTGACAATTGTTACCAGCGGATCATCGTTTGCGAATGGTTAGCACATCAAATAGATTTTCAAAGCTTTGAAGAATTAATCGCGTGGGCGGCCACTAGTTATAGAGTTTTTAAAAAAAGTTTGTAATAAAAATCATTGAAACCACTCCGAAAAGTAATTTCAACTAATTAAAAGACATCCATATCCAATAGGGAAAGGACAACAGAATTGAGGCTATATATTGAAGGCCTTTTTAAAAACATCCACATAATCAAGACATTCCCAGCCAAAATACTTAACCTTCTTAAAAATCTTTTTTTGATTGTTTATCACCTTTACAAAGGTGCTGTCATCTTCATAAAAAACTTCTACTTCCTTATGATAACAATCCCTTCCAAAATGACCATAAGTGGCTGTTTTGAGGTAAATTGGGCTTTTTAACTCAAAACGCTTTATAATTTCAAAAGGAGTTAATTTATAATTGGCTTTAATGATTTTAGCAATCTTACTATCACTCAACTTATTACCATTTTTATCTTTTACTTTTGCCGTGCCGAAAGTATTTACAAAAAGGCCTACCGGTTCTGCTATACCTATAGCATAAGCCACCTGGATAAGCGCTTCGTCAGCAACTCCCGCAGCAACCATGTTTTTTGCCAGATGACGAGCAGCATAGGCTCCGGAACGATCAACCTTTGAAGGATCTTTGCCTGAAAAAGCGCCGCCGCCATGGGCAACTTTGCCGCCATAAGTGTCCACAATAATTTTTCTGCCTGTCAACCCTGTATCACCATTTGGACCTCCAATAACAAATTTCCCTGAAGGATTAACAAAAAGTTTATAATCATCTTTGAAAAGATGGCGGTATTTCTCGGGCGTTTCACTGATAACTCTTGGCAGCAAATATTTCTTTACATCATCGGTAATTTGCCTGAGCATAGCTTCATCTGTGTCAAATTCATCGTGAAGCGTCGAAACAACTATAGTATCAATCCTGATAGGATGATTGTCATCATCGTATTCAATAGTTACCTGCGATTTTGAATCAGGGCCGAGATATGTCATCACTTTACCTTCGTGCCGGATTGCCGCTAATTGCTGAAGTATTATATGAGCCAGCTCAATAGAGATTGGCATCAGATTATCCATTTCGCGCACAGCATATCCAAACATCATGCCCTGGTCGCCGGCACCTTGTTCTTCTGCAACCTGCTTTACAACACCTTTATTTATATTATCCGATTGCTCGTGTATCGTTGAAATGATTCCACATGTATTACCATCGAAACGATATGAAGCCTTGTTATAACCAATCTGATTAACTACCCTACGAACAACCTCTTGAGGATCAACCCATCCGCTGGTTTTAACCTCGCCACTACAAACTACTAACCCTGTAGTAACCAAAGTTTCGCAAGCAACCTTCGATTCTGGATCAAGTTTTAAAAACTCATCGAGCAGAGCATCCGAAATCTGGTCGGCAACTTTATCAGGATGTCCTTCCGATACTGACTCTGAAGTAAATAAATAACTCATGACTCTTAATAATTTTAATTAATAAAACAAGGGGAAATATTGATCGGCGAGCCTTTAAAACATATTGTTTCAACATTTTTTATGGTTGCAATCTATCAAATCTCTCCATTGACAGGGTAAACGATAAACCCGATAACTTTGCAAAAATATGAATTCCGTCTTATTACGATTTATTTAAACCTGTATTTGTCTAACAAAAAAGGGGACTTTTAATCCCCTTTTTGCCCCTATTCATTAATTTTCCTTTAAAGCCTTCATCAGCTTTTTTCGACTAAAGAAAATTCTACTCTTCACTGTGCCAATCGAGAGGTCAAGATGTTCAGCAATCTCTTTGTATTTATATCCTTGATGATGCATCTGAAATGGAATCCGATGCTCGTCTTCTAATTTACTAACGACTTCTGATATCTCTTTGTGGGATAAAATCGAATCAGGTGTTGCCTCCTCCGATGCACTCCCGGAATTTAAATAGATAAGGTCGTTAGTATTATCAAACTTTGTACTCATCTTAACGTTACGCCTATAGTTATTAATGAAGGTATTCTTCATTATGGTGTATGTCCACGCTTTAAGGTTAGTATTAGCTTCAAATTTATCCCGATAGGTAAGCGCTTTAAGGTATGTCTCCTGAACGAGATCCCTTGCGTCATCAGCATTTTGAGTGAGCGATTGTGCAAAATAGGTAAGATTATCTTGTAAACTTGCAAGTTGGCTATTAAATTCCATTGTACTCATAACAATCAATTTTAAATGTTAATAATGAAAATTTCTAATTTTAAATCCTAATGATTAATAAAATAGAATTTC
>JAAYWF010000121.1 GCA_012516825.1 Lentimicrobium sp.
ATAAATATTTATTTTTTATTAATGATGATGCAAATGTAATTCATTTTCTTTTCAACAGTTTGATTTAAATAAAAAGGCTTAATCATCGGTGTTTAATCTAAGTTATTTACTAAAGCACGGATGCAAATTTTTATCCAGGTATTCGTTACCACATAGCATCTCTTACAAACAAAAAAGGCTACTTTTCTAAGCAGCCTTTTTGTTTTTATCATTTTAAAAAATTTTTACGCTCCTAAGCCAAAGCGATAGAACTTGACTACTGTCAGGTTTTTGTCGGATTCTTTCAGGTAGTTGCCAACGGTTTTTTTGCTATCTTTAATAAATTCCTGATTGAGCAATGTGCTCTCTTTGAAGAACTTTTGCAGTCTTCCTTGAGCAATTTTCTCGAGCATATTTTCCGGTTTCCCTTCCTGGCGTGCCAGTTCCATTCCTATTTCAATTTCTTTATCAATCATCTCTTTTGTTACATCGCCTTTATCAATTGCTACCGGATTCATTGCTGCCACCTGCATTGCCATGTCATGGCCTTTTACGGCAACGTCGGCAGTCTTCAGATTAAGCCCCACTAAGGTTCCTATTTTATTGCCTAAATGGTTGTACGATGATACAAAAGGAGCTTCTATAAACTCATAGCTATCGAACTCCATCTTTTCGCCGGTCTTCCCAATTAAATCGCTAAGAGCCTGTTCTACGGTACGGTCTTCAATTTTTAATCCACGAACTGCTTCGAGCGATGTAGCTTTATTCTTGAGCGCTAACGAAGCTACTGTTTTCACAAAGTTTACGAACTCTTCGCTCTTACCTACAAAGTCGGTTTCGCAGTTTATCATAACTAACACGCCAAAGCTGTTTTCCTCGTTCGTCTGAGCCATAATATACCCTTCGGTAGCATCTTTATCAGCTCTTTTAGCGGCTAATTTTGCTCCTTTTTTGCGTAATATCTCGATAGCTTTTTCAAAATCGCCATTGCTCTCGGTCAAAGCCTGTTTGCAATCCATCATTCCAGCTCCGGTTTGTTTACGAAGCTTTGCGACATCTGCTGCTTTAATATTTGACATTCTCGTTCTATTTTATTTATTTATTAATTAATTATTTCTTTCTTATTGCCGTTCCCTTTCTAGCTCTTTTCTCTTTTTGCCCTGTCTCTTCCTCTTCTGTCTTCTTCAGCTTTCGTATCTCCTCTTTTTTTATTGTTCGCTCATCCTCGTCTTTATCCTCTTCCAGTTCTGCCTCAAGCTCCTGACGGGTTCTGGTTTTGATGCTTTCTATACCTTCATCTTCCTCTTTAAACTGTTTATCTTTTTCCACTTTCCTCTCCATCATTCCCTCCTCGATAGCTCTAACCATTATCTCCACTATCAGGGCAATTGATTTTGAAGCATCATCATTTGCCGGTATAGGAAAATCCACCAATTTAGGGTCGCTGTTTGTATCTACCATAGCGAATGTTGGTATATTTAGCTTTCGGGATTCGGCAACTGCAATATGCTCTTTCATGATGTCCACGATAAACAATGCTGAGGGCAGCCTATTTAGGTCAGCGATACTCCCCAACTGTTTTTCGAGCTTTGCTCTCTCGCGGGTAATCTGCAGACGTTCTCGTTTTGAGATATTGGTAAACGTGGGATCTTTCATCATGGTATCAATAGACGACATTTTGCGTACCGCTTTGCGTATTGTAGCAAAGTTGGTAAGCATACCACCCGGCCAACGTTCGGTAACATAAGGCATTCCAACACTTTTCACCTTTTCGGCTACAATATCTTTTGCCTGTTTCTTTGTTGCCACAAAAAGAATTTTCTTACCCGACTTTGCGATCTGTTTTAAAGCCGATGCAGCCTCCTCGATCTTAGCTGCTGTTTTGTAAAGGTCAATGATGTGAATTCCATTGCGCTCCATAAATATATAGGGCGCCATATTAGGGTTCCATTTTCTTTTAAGATGCCCAAAATGCACCCCTGCATTGAGCAATTCTTCAAAATTTGTTCTTGCCATTAATTTTTTATTTTATGTTTACATTCCGATTAAGCA
>JAAYWF010000122.1 GCA_012516825.1 Lentimicrobium sp.
AATATTCTTAGCCTTGTTATTTTTCCGCTTAACCATTCAATATCCGTTTCATTATCAGTTTCTTCAATTCCAAGTAAAACGAGCAGACCTTGGTGAATAGAGCCGGTTATTTCGTCATTAATAGAAACAGATGCTTTTTTTACACGTTGGATTACTGCTCTCATAATCTGTCTTTAGAGGAGTTTGAGATGGCAAACTTAGTAATTATTAATTTTGCACTAAAAACAAGCTATGACAAGATTAAGTGTTAATATTAACAAAATCGCCACGTTACGTAATGCCCGTGGTGGTAATTTACCTGATGTAACAAAAGCTGCATTGGATTGCGAACGTTTTGGTGCTCAGGGAATAACAGTACATCCTCGCCCTGATGAACGCCATATCAGAAGGCAAGATGTTTTAGACCTTAAGCCTTTACTAAAGACCGAATTTAATATAGAAGGCTATCCATCAAAAGAGTTTATTGAATTAGTTACTAAAGTAAAACCAGCGCAGGTTACTCTGGTGCCCGACCCACCGCATGTGTTAACCTCAAACGCCGGTTGCAATACCATTGAAAATGAGAAATTTTTAGTGGAAATCATTAACGAGTTGCATCGTTTTAATATTCGAACTTCTATCTTTATCGAAACAGATGCTAAAATGATAGAATATGCTGCCCGAACGGGTACCGACAGGGTAGAGCTTTACACAGAAAGTTATGCTGTAAATTATAAAAAAAATCGTGAAGAGGCAGTTAAACCTTTTGTAAGCGCTGCAAAGGTTGCAGATAAGTTAAAGTTAGGCTTGAATGCAGGGCACGACTTGAATCTGGATAACCTACGATTTTTTGCTCAAAATATTCCTAATCTGCTTGAGGTTTCAATAGGCCATGCACTTATTAGTGATGCTATTTATTTTGGACTTGAGAATACTATCAGGTTATATCTGAATCAGTTACGATAGCTTTTTTAATATTGATAGAATTTGATTATGATAATTATTATTAGATGTCAATTTTGCTAATAAACAGACAAACATTAATCCTTGCAACTTGTTGATAAGATATAATTTTTAGTAAAAAAAATATGGATATCAATAGTTGGCGCGATATTGCTTACAACAGGAAATTTGAAACTACCGTAAAGTTTATTAAGGGTATGAGGCTAAACAATCCCGATTTTACTATAAAGGATCTTGAAGCGATGCTGCAGTGTGAGTATGAGAGAGAAGGACAAGGTTGGGATGGTCGGGGAGAGGTGGTTGAAATAGGTATTCAAGCTAATATTGCTGCAATACAAAAAGAACTATTGGCATGGAAAAAAGAGTTGGAACAGAATAATAAACAACCTTGATAATAATATTGGATAAGATTTTGGTTTGAAAGATCAAAAAAAACAATACTAATCTTCTTTGAAAAGTTTGGGGAAATATGAGATAAAAAATTGTTGAAATGGGAATTGAAAAAGTTGTTTTAGTAGATACGCAGGATAACCCTATTGGGGAGATGGAAAAAATGGAGGCACACGAAAAGGCTTTACTTCACCGAGCGTTTTCTGTTTTTATTTTCAATGATAACAATGAGTTGATGCTTCAGCAGCGTGCTTTTAGCAAATATCATTCGCCCGGGCTATGGACCAATACATGCTGTAGTCATCCTCGGATGAATGAAAATATGGAAGAGGCCGGACGTCGTCGGCTTATCGAAGAGATGGGTTTTGATACTGAGATTATTAAAATCTTTGATTTTATTTATAAAGCTCAAATGAATGATGGGCTTACCGAACACGAATTGGATCACGTTTTATTTGGTAGGTTCAATGGTGAACCGGTGATAAATCCTGAAGAAGTGGCAATGTGGAAATGGGCTGATATGGTTGAAATAGAAAAGGATATAGCCCAAAAGCCAGAAAAATATACTATTTGGTTTAAAATAGCTTTTGATAGGGTAAATACTTTTTTAAAATCGAAAAAAGAGTAATTAGATTAATCTTTGGTTTTAAATCTCCTGATTGAAAGTAGTTTTTGTATTTTTGACAAAAAACAAGAGGCCATGAAAAATTACTTTAGCTTTATTCTTTTATTAATTGGTTTTACAATTTGCAAACCTCAGTTAGTTAGATCACAATCAACTGAAAACCTCCAATCACAGATTGAATCTCTTCAGAAGGAGATAAGTGAGCTCTCTTTTCAATTTGATGCAATAATGAAAAAAACTGATGATGTTTTATGGTACAACAAGGTGGGGGATGTAGCACATATAGATAAAGTATACATGTATGGACCACCAAAATGGAAAGAATCAAACCCTACTGCACAGGGGGCTGGTAATCCGCTTAATATCTGGTCATATATTTTTATCTCACGCAAAGCTGATCCGTCATCTAAATATCCGTTGATTGTTTTACCACATGGAGGAGTTCATGGAGATTTTTCTACTTATCATACTCATATAATTCGAGAGTTTATTGCTCAGGGCTATATTGTTGTAGCTCCCGAATATAGGGGTAGTACTGGATATGGTAAAAGTTTTCAACAGAGTATAGATTATGGCGGACTGGAAGTGGAAGATGTAAAAGCGTGTAGGGATTATATGATTGAAAATTTTGATATTGTTGACAAAAACAGAGTCGGTATTGTTGGGTGGAGTCATGGTGGTCTTATAGCGTTGATGAATATTTTTGATCATCCCGACGATTATCAGGCTTGCTTTGCAGGAGTGCCTGTAAGTGATGTTATTGCAAGAATGGGTTATAAAACTCAGGATTATCGGGATCTTTTTTCCGCCGAATATCACATTGGGCAAACTGCTTACGAAAATGTAAACGAATATCGTCGTCGTTCACCGGCTTGGAATGCATATAAAATGAAAAATACGCCATTGCTGATTCATACTAATACCAACGACGCTGACGTAAATGTACTGGAGGTTGAACATCTTATCAAGGCGCTTAAAGCTGAAAATAAAAAGTTTGAATATGAAATTTTTGAAAATGTGCCCGGTGGACATTCTTTTGACAGAATGGACACCAAATCAGCAAGTGAAATAAGATTTAAGATTTATGGTTTTTTGGCTAAAAGCCTCAAACCACCGACACCTTTTAAAAGTGTAAAGGAGCTCCGAAAGGCCGCATATTCCTATTAATCCTTGACTTATAACGTAGTTGTCGTCAAACAACATTTGGATTTAGTTAAAATTAGGAATTAAATACTTAATTTCTCAATTTCGATGCTATCTTTGTCCAATAAACCAAAATTTGATTTTTTTTAACTGTACAATTTAATGTCGAAAATATTTACTCTTTCCGAAGCTGGGTCAATTGCAATTCATAGTATGGTATTGATTGCCAGATCAAATGACAGCCTTAACGTTATCAAAATTGCTGAACTCACAGGGTCATCAAAACATCATGTAGCTAAAGTATTACAACGTTTGGCAAAAGAAGATTTCTTAGACTCCAACCGAGGTCCGCATGGAGGTTTTCGATTAAAACGATCACCTGATCAGATATCGTTACTTGAAATTTATGAAGCTATTGAAGGAAAGATAATTGTAACAGATTGTCCGATGGATAATTCGAAATGTCCATTTGATAAATGCATTATGGAAAACACCATCTCCACGATGGCTACAGAATTTAAAAATTATCTCGATACTCAAAAGTTGTCGGATTGCCTTGAATAAACCTTATTAGATAATTGGTTGATAAATTGTTTTTTTAATTGAAAGAATGTTGATTAAAGTAAAAGAAATAACTTTTCAAGAACAAGGGAGAAAGATTTGATTCGCACGTCCTTCATTACCGGTGGTAAACTTATTATTCCAAAGGCTTTTTAATAATTGTTGTTAAGTTTTTTTTCTTATTTGATTTTTGATCTCAATTCATTTTTTAATCCCGAGTAGTTGGTTAGTTCCATTTTAACAGAACCGATTATCACTGCTGATTTTGCTAAAACGGGCAATTTGTTTTCGTCGTCGGTAACCCATAGTGTCATAGGATAGGGGTTGCTGAACACCTCGCCGGTGGCTACCATAGGTTTGAAAGCAAGACAATTAAATATCCCAAGTTCGGTTTCAATCGTCTCTCTACCCTGAAACTGTACTGCTGAAACGTACAGAGAATCATCGAGATAAAAATTAACATAGATATAATCGCCATTTTTCAGTGTATCAGCGCTTAATGTACGTGCATAATATACTGCCGAAATTATATCTTGGATGTTGGGTGATATTGTTTTAGTTTTTTTACGGCTTGTTGCTGTAACTTTTCTATGGTTAAAGGTGATATCGTCGTCTCTTACATATCCGCCTTCTTTTGTCCGGCGTATGAAGTGGTGTGATATAAGCGCCTTTTTGTCCATGTATGTTTCAAAACGATCGCGAACTTTAAAAAACAAGTCGAAAGCACGGTTGGACTTTCCGGTACCCACGATATGAAAAACCTCCCGATTATCAAATTTGCGATTAGTTTTTTTAACTTCAATCTGAGCTGTTCCAGCATTTAATTTGCCTGTGAGCAATGATTCGTAGTAGATCTTAAATTTTAGATGTTCACCTTCAACCCATGCATTGTTAGGTATGTTTCGATATACAGAATCTTCACAAAGTTGAGCATGAGAAAATGAAATGTTAATAAGAAGCGCCAAAAGCAACAAAAAACAGTTCGGCCTCATAACTATAAGGTTATTAGGAAACATCTCAATAACCGTAGTAAATTCGGAAAATTGTTTTTTATAGTTAAGATGCTTTGGCATGGTTGAAGTAGTTTGTGTCGTAACTACAATTTTCAAACCAGACCGAAAAAAATAAAATTAGAAAGAGAAATATAGTTTGAAAACACTTTTAAGCCGATCAATCAATAAAAAGGCGTTTTTAGGCAATACTATTGATTTTACGAGAGCAATCCCGAACTAGTGTTTATTCAAGGCAATTATTCTTTTATTGATTACAAGCGCTTGGTTTGAATTTAATGATCTTTATCCTACTACTACATTGATTATCCTTTGGGGCACAACGATAACTTTTTTTATCTTTTTTCCCTCAATCCATTTTAGAGTATGTTCCGACTCTAATATCTTTTTCTCAATTTCCGATATAGTAGCATCTGTGGGAAATATCATTTTAAAGCGTAATTTGCCATTGAACGAAACCGGATACTCAAAAGTGTTTTGTATCAGGTATTCATCTTTGTATTCAGGAAATGATGTATTTGCGCTGCTTTCATTATACCCTAACAACTGCCAAAGTTCTTCGGCAATATGTGGAGCGTATGGCGAAACGATTTTTACTAATGGTTCGAGTACTTGCCGTTTATGACATTTGAGTTCGTGTAACTCATTAACGCATATCATAAAGTTGCTGACTCCGGTATTAAACGAAAACTGCTCTATATCTTCTTTAACTTTTTTAATAGTTCCATGGATAACTCTAAGTTCTTCAGATGTTGGTGGTTCATCGGTAACCCTGAAGTTATTGTGTTCATCATGAAAAAGCCTCCATAGTTTTCGAATAAACCTGAAGACACCTTCAATTCCGTTGGTATCCCATGGTTTTGACTGTTCTATTGGTCCGAGGAACATTTCGTAGAGCCGTAGGGTATCAGCTCCATATTTCTCTATCAGATCATCGGGATTTTGAACGTTATATTTTGATTTTGACATCTTTTCCACTTCCCATCCACAAATATATTTACCATCTTCGAGGATGAACTTAGCATTGGCAAGATGTGGCTGCCATTTACGAAAGGCCTCAATGTCGAGTATGTCATTATTTACCAGATTAATATCTACATGGATGGCATCAGAAAAGTGTTCCCTGCCCGGATAATTTTTTGATACAAAAACAGGAAAAACACCAAGAGGTTCCTTATCAACAAAGGCGCTTGTTTCTTCTCCGCGAATTGTCTTTTTAATTCTTTCGATCACTTTGTCTTTATTAAGAAAATCACTAACGGGAATTAAAAGGAGTTTAAACCCTTTCTTATTAGTATATTCTTCGTAAGGATCGGCAATCTTTTCTAAAGATTGTTGTCTTTTTACTTCAATGATAATCTTTGCTTCTTCACTATAGAAGTCAAACCTACGACGTCCATCTTTGTAATCACGTAAAAAAGTAACCCCAAGTTTTTTATCTTTTAACTCTTCCCAAAGTTCGTACTCTGCCATTTTTTCTAGGTTTACTCTATATACAAAGCTCGATCTGCCTTGTATCATTCCCTGATTGATCAGTTTCGCAAAAGGTTCGTCTTTACAAGCATATCCAAGGTCGAAAAGGAATTTATTCCAAAAGCGTGAATAGATCAAATGTCCGGTACCGTGTTCTGCACCGCCTATGTATAGGTCAACATTTTGCCAATAGTCATTCGCTTCTTTGGAAAAATATTCGTTATCGTTGTGTGGGTCCATAAAGCGAAGGTAATAGCCATTGGATCCGGCAAATCCTGGCATTGTATTGGTTTCGAGAGGATATCCCTCTTTGGTTTTCCAGTTTTTAGCCCTTGCCAAAGGCGGTTCACCCGTTTCGGTCGGAAGGAATTTATCAACTACCGGTAACATAAGCGGTAATTCGCTTTCGGGTAGTGTGTAAGGAATACCATTTTTGTAATATATCGGAAAAGGCTCGCCCCAGTAACGCTGACGGCTAAAGATTGCATCTCTGAGTTTGTAGTTTGTTTTTCTTTTACCGACACCCAATTTTTGAATGTAATTGGTAATTCGATCAATAGCCTCTTTTACTTCCAGTCCCGATATTATGCCGGAGTTGATCATTATACCCTCTTTCGAGTCGTAAGAGTCATCCCAATCTTGTGGGTTTGTCATTTCTTCGTCCGGACGTTTTACTACTTGAATAATTGGAAGTAAAAAGTGTTTGGCAAATAAAAAATCGCGGCTATCGTGAGCGGGAACGGCCATTATGGCCCCTGTACCATAGCCTGCAAGGACATAGTCGGAGATGTAAATTTTCATTCGCTCTTGGTTGAGAGGATTAATAGCAAACGAACCCGTAAACACTCCTGTTACTTTTTTCACCTCCGTTATACGTTCACGTTCCGACCGCATTTTTACCTTTTCGATGTACTCTTTAACCGGCCCACGGTTTTGAGGTGTTGTAATTTCTAAAGCTAATTCATGTTCTGGCGCTAAAACCATAAAGGTAGCGCCATAGATGGTATCGGGGCGTGTTGTAAAAACTTCGATCTTCTCTTTATGATCCTCAATTCTAAATTGCAAGGTTGCCCCTTCTGATTTTCCAATCCAGTTGCGCTGTATATCTTTTAATGATTCCGACCAATCCAACTTTTCGAGGTCATTGAGCAATCGTTCGGCATAAGCTGTAATTCTTAGCGACCATTGCTTCATCAGTTTTCGTTCAATTTTATGCCCTCCCCTTATTGAAAGGCCTTCACTCACCTCATCATTAGCAAGCACAGTACATAATTCCTGACACCAATTTACCATTGCGTCAGAAAGATATGCAAGTCGGTAGTTCATCAATATGTGATTCTTTTTTTCTTCACTCATTTCTTTCCATTCTTCACTACTGAAAGGAGGATGTTCATCACATATTGCTTCTATTGAAGAGCTGCCATGTTCTTCAAAATGTTTAATCAATATGCTGATAGGTTGGGCTTTGTCGGTTTTAATGTCATACCAATGATTAAAAAGCTGTATAAAAGTCCATTGTGTCCATTTGTAATATTTTGGATCACAGGTTTGCACTTCTCGATCCCAGTCATACGAAAATCCTATTTTATTCAATTGCGCCCGATAACGATCTATGTTTTGGTTTGTCGTTATTTGCGGATGAGTACCCGTTTGAATGGCATACTGTTCGGCGGGAAGTCCGAAAGCATCGAAACCCATCGGGTGTAATACATTGTATCCTTGCAAACGCTTATAACGTGTATAAATATCTGATGCGATATAACCGAGTGGATGGCCTACATGCAATCCTGCTCCGGAAGGATAAGGAAACATATCGAGCACATAGTACTTTGGCTTATCAGACTGATTTTCAACTTTGAAAGTCTTGTTATCTGCCCAATATTTCTGCCATTTTTTTTCAATATATCTAAAATTGTAATCCATTTCAATTGATCATTATCCTATTATCAGCGTGCGAAATTAAAAAAAACTCTTAAGAGAGAGTATTTAACATAATGCTTGTTGTTTTTATCTTTAATGATTTGATGATTTTTTACAAAGGTAAATCTACGAATCCAAGAAAAAACCCATCACTTATTTGTAATGTATCACCTTTAGGATTGTAAACGTAACAATCAAATTTTACAAGTATTTTCAATCGCTGCATTGGTTCAATTTCGAAATGAGGTATTTTTTGAATTTCGATGATGTTAAAATAACTTCCTTGTTGACTTTTGCTTCCCCAGGCTGACGACCACTCTCTCAAGTATAGCTGAGGGTCGAAAAATATGTGTTCTACACCACCTTTATCCATTGGAGCATATTGCTTATGTCCGGGAACAAAAAATGATGCAACCTCTTCAACAGTGTTAAATATTCCGGCTTTAAACAGAAAAACGTCTCTTTTGATATTCATTCCTTTTTCAATCCTTATCCCAGTCTCGATTATTATGACTGTATCTGTTTGTATGACTCTGGAAATTGGGAAAAGGTCATTAATTACCTGATTATATTCCCATGTTGTATCTCGTGCTGTAAATCGGGCTCTTGATAGTGAGTGTATAGTAACGGAGCTATCGGCATGAGTAACATCAAAATAAAGCTCTTTATAGTTTTCGTCTGAAAGAACTTTGATTTTTCCGGAGAGATGGTTTTGGTTATGAAAGGTTCCAATAATGTATCCATG
>JAAYWF010000123.1 GCA_012516825.1 Lentimicrobium sp.
AAAGAAGGTTTGGGGTTGAGAATTTTTTGAATCTGAAAAAAGAAAAAAATAACCTCCGCCTTCATTTTGCGGAGTAATCTGCGGAAATTGAACCCGGCTGCGGCCATCAATGCATTGATTTTGTCTCTAATTTAACCTTTGAGATAGTTTTTTACTATTCGGCAATCATGTTTTACATGTCCGATAATCGGTTCGATGTTAGCTCTACTTCGGCATTTGGTTAGTCGCTTTCGCTTTTTATATTCGCTCTTACCTGCTGAACATCAATTGACATTTTGAAAATCAACTCAATCCCTTTCTTCGCCGATTCTTTTGCGAAAGTGTACCATGTCGTTCGGATCGCACGGAAAACGCCATTAAAACTCAGCCTCTCTACAGAAATATTGATAATAAGGGCTTCAGATCCATTGACCTTCAATACTTTCATCGCTAAAATAACTCAAAACCTTGCAATATGGAACACCTAAAGTAAATATTGTTATTAACAGTATAGTGTTGATAAACAATACTTAATCATGTTTTTAAGGATCGTCTAATTAGAGTTTTAACTTTACCTTTGCAAAAAACAAGTATGGAATGCCGAAGAACAAGAAGTTAAAAGGGGATTTGGTTTACTCCACTAATCCGGACCTTATGTTAAGATTATCTCAAGAGAAGCCGATAATCACACCTCCACCGCATCAGCAAGATCTGAAAGTATGGATAGATAGAAAACAACGTAAAGGAAAAGTGGCTACACTCATTACCGGATTTGTTGGAAGTGATGATAACCTGACCGCTTTAGCAAGATTATTAAAAACCAAATGCGGTGTTGGAGGATCGGCAAAAGATGGTGAAATACTAATTCAGGGCGATATAAGAGAAAAAGTGATGGAAATTCTTACTCAAGAGGGTTATAAGGTAAAAAAGGCAGGAGGGTAATTTGGTTTTTCGAGAATGAGAATCCCTAATTACTAAATAGAAAAGCGTTAAATAGGCTTTTTTCTGAATAAGTGGTTTGTTTTTACTTAAGAGAGAGCCTGAAAGAATTTTTCAAACTCTATATATCTTTGATCTTTAATAATTAAACAACGATGGAGCAGGAAGAGATTTTACAAGAACCGGTTTATTCGCAGCAGGTGCTCGAATTTTTGGCTGTAGCACATAAGTACTGTCAATTCATGGAGCAAGTGTATAGGCAGAGCGCCGAAAACATTAGTGATTTCCTGGTTCAGATATTGCCATTACTCTATTTCAGAGGCTCATTGCTGCCTGTTATTAATCATATTGAGATTGAGGTGGTTGAAAAATATGTTACCGAAGAGGAGTGGCAGGCTTTGTTTAATGATTTGCGGCAAAAATTTTTGGATAATGACGAATACTGGTTTGTAGAAAATGACAATCCGCATAACGACCTTATCCGAGGTAGTCTATCGGATAACCTGGCGGATATTTATCAGGATCTAAAAGATTTTGTAATCCTTTATCAGAGGCCTTTTCGTAATGTTAAGGAGGCAGCCGTTTGGGATATCCGACAATTATTCAGGAGTCATTGGGGATTTAGGGTAGTTAATGTGTTAAAAGTACTTCATTATCAGCTTTATGGAAGTGAGAATTATAGGGCGATAAACGAAGAAGAGGGCTATTAGGTGTTGCTGCAGGCTCATAAAAAATGCGGTGCCTCACAAGTACCCAACTGCTATGCTTCGACTTCGCCCCCAATCTCAGCGCCTTGCATTTGGACACTTCTAAGACACCTTGCTGTTTTTTAGTTAAATATTTGTTTTAAAACAGCCCCACCTTGGTGCCCAGAACAAGATTCGAACTTGCACACCCGTGAAGGCGCCAGCCCCTCAAGCTGGTGTGTCTACCAATTCCACCATCTGGGCAACTATCTGACGACAAAAGTAAAAATAAATTTTTAAATGATTGGTTTTTGGCAAAAAAAACTTTTAGATTTGCAAGAAATAAAGAAAACTTTAAATAACATGATATATGTTAACTGAAAAAGATCATCAACAGATAAAAGAACATGGTATTTCCATTGAACAGGTAGAACAACAGATAGCTGCTTTCAAAGCAGGATTCCCATTTGTCAACCTGATTTCTCCGGCTAAAAGAGGCGATGGCATACACGCATTTGACGAAAAGAGGTTGGCAGAATTAAGAGAGCTTTATAAAGATAACAGCGAACAGTTTGAGATAATAAAGTTTGTACCGGCATCGGGGGCTGCAAGTCGAATGTTTAAACACCTGTTTGAGTTCCTCGATTGGTACGATGGTAGCAACGAGGCAATAGAGAGACTTGAAAAGGACAAAAGCTTCAACTCGGTTTTTTATTTTTTGAAAAACATAAACCGTTTTGCTTTTATTAAAGATTTGAAAGATGCTCTTTCGAAAGATGGTTTAGATCTTTCCACCTTGTTGGAAGAGAAGAGATATGATGTGCCAATTAGATATTTGCTTTTTGATAAAGGCTTGGGATATGCCGAACTGCCCAAAGCATTGCTTATGTTTCATCAATACGATGGCTTTTCGAGGATGGCTATTGGCGAGCATTTAGTTGAAGGCGCTCATTATGCACGTTGTCGGGATGGCGTGGTTAATATCCATTTTACAATATCTCCCGAACATAAAACCAAATTTGATCAGTTCATCGAATGCCGAAAAAAGGAATATGAATCCTCTTACGGAGTAAAGTACAATATCGGATTTTCTGAGCAAAAACCCTCCACTGACATCATTGCTGTTGATATGAACAATGAACCTTTTAGGGAAGATGACGGAAAACTCCATTTCAGACCTGGCGGGCATGGAGCGTTAATTGAAAATCTGAATGATCTGAAGGGTGATATCATTTTTATAAAAAATATTGACAACATCGTACCCGACCGGCTTAAAGAGCCGACAACTCTCTACAAACAAGTCATCGGCGGCCTATTGATTGAACTGCAGGAAAAAACTTTCGAGTATCTACGACTATTAGAAGACGGAAAAGTAGATGCCGACAAATTAAACGAGATAGCCACTTTTGCTGAAAGAGATCTGATGATCCAGTTCCCGGATAGATTTAATCGAATGTCGTTATCTCAAAAAACCTATTATCTCTTTGAGCGCCTTAACCGGCCAATGCGTGTTTGCGGCATGGTAAAAAACGAAGGCGAACCGGGCGGAGGACTGTTTTGGGTAAAAAATAGCAAAGATGAAGTATCGTTGCAGATTGTTGAATTTTCACAAATCAATTTACAGGATGCGCAGCAAAAACAACTTGCTATGGAAGCTACTCACTTTAACCCTGTTGATCTGGTTTGTGCAGTAAGGGATTTTAAAGGCAATCAATTTGAACTAACCAATTACATAGACCATACTACAGGCTTTATATCTGTGAAATCAAAAGATGGCAGAGACCTTAAAGCACAGGAGCTACCCGGCCTATGGAACGGCGCTATGGCCGACTGGATCACCGTTGCCGTTGATGTGCCCATAATTACTTTTAACCCCGTAAAAACAATAAACGATTTATTGAGAGAGCAACATCAGTACAACTGATAACTACATAAAGGAATGTTTAACTATGAAATAAAAATTTAAAGACTATGAATTTTCGACTCTTTTTAAGCTTATTGTTGGTTGCTACATTAGCAATCATGTCAAATGGCGTATCGGCGCAAGATACTTTCTCTATTGTTGCTGTTGATACTATAACCGGAGAGGTAGGCGGCGCAGGCGCCTCATGCCTTGACGATTCTGCAATAGCAGGTGGCGTGCTGATAATTAGTGATATTATTCCGAGCCGAGGATCAATTCACACACAATCTTACTGGCATCCTACTAATCAACAAAATGCCCACAACAGAATGATGGAGGGAATGTCGCCCGATGAAATCATCGAATGGCTTGTTGCCAATGATATTCAAAATACCCCCCAGAAAAGACAATATGGAATAGTGGATTTTGATCAGGAAGGGCATCCCCGTAGCGCTGCTTTCACAGGGACAAGCTGCCATAATTACAAAAATCACATCATAGGGCCAAACTATGCAATACAAGGTAACATACTTTTAGGTCAACAGATACTCGACAGTATGGAGTATAGGTTTTTAAATACTGAGGGTTCTTTAGCTGAGAAGCTGATGTCGGCATTGCAGGGCGCTAAAGTACCGGGAGCAGATACTCGTTGCCTCAACGAAGGCACTTCATCGCTATCTGCATTTGTTCGGGTGGCAAAACCAAACGATCACCCCGACAGCCTATGGTGTCATTTAGTAGTAACTTCCACACCTTATGGTGTTGAACCTATTGACTCGCTGCAAGTACTTTTCGACCAATGGCTCATCTGGACAAATATAAACGAACGCAAACTTAATGAGGCATCAATATCAAATGTGTTTCCAAACCCAGCCAGCCAAACGTTCACGATTGATATCAAACCCGTTTATGAGTTGAATCAAGCTACAATCAGAATTTTCAACAATAGAGGCCTATTGATTGATGAAGCTCAATGGCAAGGTGAACCAATCATTTTTAATACTGTTAAATACACAACCGGAATTTATTATTTTCAGGTTTCAGGAAACAACATGATCTTAGATTCCGGAAAGTTTAACATACAAAAGTAATTAACTGATATTATGGCTAAAGATAGATTTGTCGGCTTGGCATTTGACGCTGTTAATAGTGGCAATACGCAAAGACTTACTGATTTTACGACCGATAATGCTGTTTTTAGATTAACTCCGAAGTTGCAGGAATAGGGAAAATTACAGATTATCTGATTTTTGTTAATAATTCAGAACTTTATAGCAGATAAATTTGTTTTCGATCAGTACACCATAATAGCTAAAATCCTCTATCTTATCATACGTGTTTTTTTAAGTCATCAAATTGGTCATTTTCATTAATATTGTACCGTTCAAATAGATTTTGGCATGACTTCTATTAGATACTTAAGATATTTTACACCGATTTACCATAACACTTTTGCTTATTGATTACATTGAAAATTCGCTGCTAAAATGGATGAAAAACAAATAAATAGTGAGTTGAATGCTTTAATTAATTTGTTGGACGAGCCTGACGAATTTGTATTCGATAAAGTTAAAGAGCGTTTTTTCAGTTATGGCCTTGAAGCCGTTCCTCTGCTTGAAGATGTCTGGGACTCGTCATATGAGCATACTCAGGTGCAAAAACGAATTGAGGGTATCATACATGAGATACAGTTTAACAATGTCATTAAATTGCTTAGCCAATGGAAAGAAAAGGCTGAACCCGACCTGCTCGCCGGAGCTATGATTATCGCTAAATATCATTACCCTGAGATGAAAGATAAGGTGGTGATTGATAAAATTGGCAGGATTATACAGGATGTATGGTTGGAGCTGAATGATAACCTCACTTTTTTAGAAAAGATAAAAATCCTGAATCATATCATATTCGACATCCACGGCTTTAAGCCAAATAAGTCGGATCTTTTTGCACCCTCCACCTCCTATATCAATCTGATGGTTGAATCGAAAATGGGTAATTACGAATCACTCGGTATTTTATATTTGATAGTTGCCCAAAGCCATAATATTCCGCTTTATGGTGTTGATCTTCCTCGTCAGCTTATTATGGCTTGTACTGATAAGCTTATCAGGCCGGGTGATCCTGCTGACAAACACGATGTCTTGTTTTATCTAACCGCTCATCATACAGGTATTGTATTCACACGTAGAGAAGTAGAGAAGTTTATTGAGCAAATGAATTTAGAGACCAAACCGAGCTATTTTTTACCTTGTGATAATATTACAGTTATCCGAAGGCTAATCAACTACCTTATTCTATCTTATGAAAAAAGAGGCATGATGGACAAGATTGAAGATTTGAAAAAATTAAAACAGGTATTAGAATAGTAGTGTGCTTACTTCAAAACTTTTCATTTTTACAAATCGTCCCTCATACTGTTTTGTTTAAAGGGGCACTTTCCTCTTTTTTCGGCATTTTGCCATCTTGATTATCAAGCTGGTAGTTAAAAACATCAGTCATTATTTTAGGCACAACCTTGCTTATCGGGTTATATAATAATGAGTTATCACGTTTCTCCAATTTCAAAAATTTGCCATTAGGATCAAACCAGTTGTAAAGCGCTATGATTACGCTAAGGATAAGTACACCTTTCAGCAAGCCAAATATCAATCCCAATATTTTGTTGGGCAAATTAATTACAGTCTTCTCAATAAATTTGTCAAGTATTTTCCCTATAATATTGATAACGATGATAACTGTAATAAAAATGATTATAAAGGAGATGATGAATATTATACTTTTTGAGAAATCCAGATGCTGAGCCAAAACAGTGGATAACCAATTTGAGAATTTCATTCCAAGAAGGACACCCAATATTAGTGCGGCAAATGAAGCAAACGATCGCACGAAACCTTTTGCGAATCCGACAATAGCATACAATAACAGGGGAACGCCTATGATAATATCAAGCCAATACATTATGTTTTAAGCTTACGTGTGAGCTTGGATGCAAAAACAAAATCGTTTAATTCTTTATTTTCAGAGTTCAGTATCTCATTGTTATCACCTTCCCACCATATTTTACCGTCGTGTATAAAAATTATATTCTCGCCAATCTCTACTACTGAGTTCATATCGTGCGTATTGATGACAGTTGTGATATTGAATTCTTCGGTTATCTCGCTAATAAGATTATCAATCAGGTTAGCAGTCTGTGGGTCAAGGCCAGAATTTGGTTCATCGCAGAACAGGTATCTCGGATTAAGCGCAATAGCGCGTGCAATGGCTACACGTTTAATCATACCGCCGCTCAGCTCCGAGGGCATCAGTTTGTTGGCATTTCGAAGATTTACACGGTGAAGACAAAAATCTACACGATCTTTCTGTTTGGCGATAGATAGGTCGCTAAACATCTTTAAAGGAAATCCTACATTTTGCTCAACGTTCATATAATCAAACAAAGCCCCTCCCTGAAACAACATACCTATCTCCTGCCGTATTGCCTTTTTCTGACCGAAAGTCAGCTTGGAAAAAAGCCGATTGTCGTAATAAATCTGTCCGCTATTGATCTCGTGAAGTCCTACTAAACATTTTATCAATACTGTTTTTCCCGATCCGCTCTGACCAATTACAAGATTGGTTTTGCCCTGATAAAATTTTACAGAGACATCTTTAAGGACATGATTGTCCCCAAAATACTTGTTTATATTTACTGCCTCAATCATTACAAAAGTAACTGGGTAAGGATCAGGTTAAAAATGATGATGATTATGCTGCTATAGACTACTGCCTTTGTGCTTGCCGTACCTACCTCGAGCGCTCCGCCACGTGTTTCGTAACCATGAAACCCTGACACAGTGGTGATAATAAATGCAAAAACGGCAGTTTTGATCAGAGCGTATGTTATTGTATAGGCTTCGAAATAAGATTGAATACCTACAATGTAATCGTTGGAAGTAACTTCACCTGTTGAGATACATGCCAGCCAACCGCCTAAAAGACCAAGACAAATACTGAAGATAATAAGTATAGGATTAATGATTACTCCGGCAAACACTTTTGGCTGAATAAGATAGTTTGCCGAGTTTATTCCCATCATCTCCAATGCATCAATTTGCTCGGTAACCCTCATTGTTCCTATTTCGGAAGCTATGCGCGAGCCTACTTTACCAGCAAGTACCAAGCTAATCATAGTAGGCGAAAATTCCAGAATAATGGATTGACGGGTAGTAAAACCAACCATTGAGAGAGGTATCAAAGGGCTGTCAATATTATATGCCGTTTGAAGTGCAACAACAGCGCCTACAAAAACCGATATGATCATTACAATACCAAGCGAGTCTAATCCAAGGCGTTGAAACTCAGTAAAAACCTGACGAATAAAAAAATTAACACGATCAGGCTTTGTAAAGACACGCCTCATCAATAACACGTATTTACCCAGATCACGCACCAGATTCATCATCAAAAATTTTGACTAAAATAGGTAAAAAAGCTAATATCTCATCAAGTTAAATTTAATAGCGATAATATCTTCCTTCCCATTTATCTACCCGTACTCTCCATATCAATATCTCACGAATCGAAGGCGCTGAATATTTAAACTCCTTGCCTGTATAGTGATGCATAATTATATTAAGCGCCCTGACCTTCTCTTCGCTCTCCTCGATAAACTCCACCTCGCCATGAGCTAATACACTTTTATATTTCATACTATAACTACAAGCAACGCTTTCGTTCTGCCACCGCAAGAAATGTTCATTACTGAAACACACACATACTTTTGGATTCTTTTCCAGAATCGAGATTTTTTTTCCACTCCTTGCCGAATGCAAATAGATGAAGCCGTCTTTTAATCCAAAATTCATTGGCAAAACATAAGGCATCCCGCTGTCGTCAACCATTCCAACGTAGCAGACCTCACTTTTCAAGATGGTATCAAAAATATCAGTCAAATTTGTTACTGTACGAGCTTTCATGATTAAAAATATTATCTTTCGTTTTCAACATTAATAATAGCATTTAGTAGCGATACAATCAGGCTGAAAGCTATTGCCCACCAGAACCCTTCGAGATAAAAACCAGGAACAATATGGCTGGCTAACAAAGCTATCACTGCATTGATCACTAAAAGAAAAAGTCCAAAGGTAATTAACGTAATTGGTATGGTAAGAAAAACCAATATAGGCTTCAGTATCACATTAAGAATTGCCAAAACGAAAGCTACTAATATTGAAGTTAAATAGTCTTCGATATGCACACCTTTTAGTAGCCATCCGGCCACAATTACTGAAAAAGAAGATAAAATAACTCTGATAAGAAATTTCATTGTATTACAGTTTTTATAATGAATCGAAATTGATTGAAAGCAAAAAATCGGAGCTTGTTTTTCCGGTATCGGGCAGATAGTTAAAACGTAAACCTACAGCAACAGGTGCAAGAAAACGTAATAGATGCACGTCAGCAAAAAACTCAAAACCTGTGGAGGGATAGTAACTTTTCTTATTGTTGGCAAGCGCTGTTGTATGATCATAAAACAGATTCATCCTCAACCTTTTGATATACATAAACGATGAAAGGCTAACATCAGGATATAAAAGAGGGAAAGCATAATTGGCCGTCAATGTATTAAGCTTAGTTCCATAAATATCTATTCTGCCGCGAGGTAGTCGTATTATGTTATTATAGTAATAAATAGAATCATTTCGATTTTGATTGGCTGCATAAAAACTTAGTGAGTGATGTTTCTTAATTCCAGGAAAGTAACATCGAAGCTCGCCGCTCAATAATGATCCTAAACCACCTTTTTTAAATGGCTCACTCCTATAATTAACTCCAACCCATTGCCCCCACTTAGGTGCAAGATCATGACTACTCATTTTTAGGTAATGAGCGGCATAAACTCTGTAAGTCAATGTTTTAAAATTGGCTCGATCAAAGCGTAAACCCGATTCAGGGTCTATATCGAGTTGAGTGTAATCGAATGCTATTATCGGAGTGAGATAACTTGTATATTTTCCGGCAACAAAGCGAAGCGGAACGGAAATGTCTGATTTGAGGTTAGTCTCACGCCAATAATAATCTTTCGATCCGGTAGTATCAGTATAAACAGATTTCCTCTTTCCATAACTTAAATCAGCGCCAAAGGCAGGATACAAACCTTCGTACCTGAAGTTGAAATAATATTTTCCCGTTTGTTCATTTGTATTATACTCCCAGCCCAGCACAGTAACTGACGAACTCAAAAGATTTTGCGACAACATAGAGATACCCGGCTTAAACTCTGAATTCTGATAATCTGTAATAAGAGGCCCCCAACTATGAAAATTAAAAAGGTTAAGTATTTTGGAGTAGTTTTTTATCGGATAGGTATCTTCAGGTATTTTTTCCGGATCAAATATATTCGTATTATTTAAGAACAGCTTATCATGTAGCTCAACATCCTTATATTCAAAGTTTTCAAATAAGACTTGCTGAGTCTCATCAATTTTCTTTTGAGAGGTTTTAAATCCTTTTTCCGAATAGTTTGCAAATATCAAAGTTGTGCCATCTGCTGATATTTGAGGATCGGTAATACCAAAAGGAGCTGAAACGACCATTGTAATTTTTTTGGAATCAATATCCAATTGATAAATATTATCAACTCCAGACCATGCGCCTGTAAAGTAAATTTTTTCGTCGCACATCACAGGATTTGATATGTCGGTATAACTAAAATTGGTTAATCGGTCAACTGTTCTATTTTCGGGGTTAACCAATGCTATGGCTTTACCTTGGTTTCCGACAATTATAGTAACGATCTTTTTACCATCTTCACACCATGACGGGTTTGTGAAATAATAGTTTTGTGATGTTGTAACCCGCTGAATCTCTTTTCCGGTAGTAGTTTCGATAATAACAAGAGCGTAACGCTGATCAAGAGTAACATCAACCACTACCAAACGGCTGGCATCGGGCGAAAGGGCCGGTGCAAAAAACCTCGATTTATTTGTTATTTTTTGACTTTTACCGGTTTTCCTGTCATAAATTTTTATCACGGAGTAATTTCTATGTTGCCATCTTGGATCATATTCACGTTCGGCCCAAGCTATCACATCACCGGCGTAAGTAAGCGACTGCGGCAAATAGTAGCCGGGAGTATAAATTTTAGTCTCATTACCTGTAGAATCAATTTCTACAAACATTGTAATATCATCAAAAGGGCTTTTTTCCGCAATAATAGTTTTATAATCAGTAAAATAGGGGCGCAAATAATTGGTAAAAACATCTTTCTCGGGTATAGCTATTTCATCCGTTGGGGTAAGGATAGATTTATTTAATTGGTTTTGCCAGTCCTGCTTTAGTTCATTCATCACATCTTCATAAAGTTTCGTCTTGCCAAGCCCTGTAATATCTCTTATCCCTTCAGAAAACGGCACTATCATAAACGGATTTTTTGCAACTTTATCAAGGACATGATTCCAGATATCTACGCCATATTTTTCTCTTGCTTTAGTTACCAGATGATATCCCAAAACATAATGATCCGGCACAAAATCTCGGAAAGAGCCAAAAACAGATTTGTCGTAAGAAAACGCTCCTTTTTGTGTAAGTTGTGTTCGTAGAGGTAAAGAAAAAGAGGGCAAACGTCCTCTACCGCTTTGGCTGAACATTGTTTCGGCAAGTACGGCATCTCCCTCAAGAAACCAAAATGGTATATACAATCCCAATACACCGGCAGCGATTTGCTCGCCAAAAAGATAGGTAAGGATTCGTGTAAGTCCTTGTTTCATTTGCGATAATTGTATTACATGCCGGTACTCGTGTATCGCTAATTGCTGAAACCACTCTTGTCCATAAGTGTTCTGCGGAGGGATAGTATAGAGCTCCATTCGCTTTGGCGCCCATGCTACCATACCGTTGGAAATAGATGTAAAATTATGAATTAAAACAGGAATTTTACCCGGTCTTACACTAAAAGAAACAGTGTCGAGTTTTGCGGCATACTCTAATGTATTGGCAATGTAAGTAGCTGAGGCTTCATATCCATCAGGAAACACCAATTTAAAATTTTCAGTATTGATTTGCCGCCATCTTACCGATGCCGGCTCTTGACCGCTGCTATAATATTGAGCAGTAATATTGAGAGGTGTAAAAATCAAAAAAAATAGTAAAAGAAAAATCACATATGCGCTAATCGGGGTTGATGGGAAGAAACGACTTTGATAAAAATAGTATTGATAAATGAATCTAGTTTTATTTTCTTCGCAACAGTTGATACCATATTTCAGCGGATGTGTTATCACTTCGTTGTGTTATAGATTCTAACTTTTTCTATTTAATTTTTATTTAGAGCCATCTCTTTTTCAAAAAAATTCCAGATCGGATCATCAGGTGTTTTAGCTATTACAGTAATATTCTTTTTGCTCACAGGATGGATAAACTCAAGTTTTCGGGCATGTAAATGGATCGAGCCATCAGGATTTGACCTTGGGAAGCCATACTTCAGGTCGCCTTTAATTTTGCATCCGATATTTGAAAGTTGTGTTCTTATCTGATGATGTCTGCCGGTTTTCAGCTCTATTTCCAAAAGATGATAGCGGTGGCTACTCGTCAACATTTTGTAATGAAGTTCAGCCAAAAGGGCTCCTTTTGTCTCTTTATTTACAACAAATGATTTGTTTTTTGCCTGATCTTTTCTTAACCAGTTCTCAATCCAATCTTCGGTTTTTGAAGGAGGCTGATCAACAACTGCCCAATATATCTTTCGGATCTCTTGTTTTCGCAGCAAAAGATGCATTCTTGTTAATGCTTTGCTCGTTCGTGCAAAAATCACCGCCCCACTCACAGGCCGATCCAATCGGTGCACCACGCCCAAAAATACTCCGCCAGGTTTTTGATATTTTTCTTTGATATATGTTTTTACATCATCGCGTAATGTTTTTCCTTCTTTAACATCTGCTTGTACCAGATCACCGGGGAGCTTATTAACGATTATAATGTGGTTATCTTCGTAAATAATTTCGTTTATCATATCAATCCACTGCCTTTAAAATACTACAGTTGATTGGTTAGTATTGTTCACGTTCATTAGGAAAATTCTGTGTTTTCACATCTTGTATATAAGCCCTTACTGAACCTTGTATCTCCTCGCTTAGGTTATGATATCGCCGTAGGAACCGTGGCGAAAACTTTTGGGTTATACCAAGCATATCATGCAGAACGAGCACCTGGCCATCTACATCACTACCTGCACCGATACCAATAGTAGGTATTCTGATCTCCTGCGTTACCTGCCCACCAAGTTTTGCGGGTATCTTTTCAAGAACTATGGAGAAACAACCTGCTTTCTCAAGCAAATGAGCGTCTTCAATAAGTTTCTGAGCTTCGTCATCTTCGGTAGCTCTTACCACATAAGTACCAAATTTGTGGATGGACTGTGGCATAAGCCCAAGATGTCCCATTACAGGGATTCCAGCCGAGAGTATCCTATCTACCGATTCGATAATCTCACTGCCGCCTTCAATTTTCACAGCATTAGCGCCCGATAATTTCATGATTGCAATAGCAGTGTTGAGCGCCTCTTTGGAGTTGCCTTGATAGGTGCCAAATGGTAAGTCAACCACAACGAGTGCACGCTTTACAGCACGCATCACCGATGATGCATGATAAATCATCTGGTCGAGGGTGATTGGAAGCGTAGTAGTATGACCAGCCATTACGTTTGATGCCGAATCGCCCACAAGGATCACGTCAATTCCTGCCTGATCAAGCAAACCAGCCATCGAAAAATCATAAGCGGTAAGCATAGCGATCTTTTCACCCTTCAACTTCATCTCCTGAAGTACATGAGTGGTAATTTTTTTATAGACGTTAGCTTCTTTTTTATTCATTTATAAAAATTTTAATAGTATGACTACCTCATTATCATTAACACTCAAAATAAATAAAATATAATGCCGTTTGGTGCATATCGAATACGAATTACAAAATTAGATGTTTTTTTATAGCCACAGATATTTACACTCACAAAGAGTATTATTTTAAACGTTTGATTTACTTTTATGATACGAAAAATTACTATTCCTTTCATCCTGACTTTCGTTTTTTCTTTATTCTATTCTTGCGAAACAGAAGTTAATCTGACAACAGATTGGAAAGAGATAACAATAGTTTATGGTCTTTTAAGTCAGATGGATACCACACATTACCTGCGCATCAATAAGGCTTTTCTTGGCGATGACGCCCTTCGTTTAGCAAAGATTGAAGACTCATCAAGTTATAAAAATGATCTCTATGTAAAGCTTGAAGGTTGGGAGAATGATAAGGCGCTTCACACAATAGTTTTTGATACTATTACCATCGCTAATAAAGATAGCGGTATGTGGTACAATCCTTATATGCTGGCATTTAAAGGAGATGGCATTTTAGATCCCGATCTTGAATACCGATTATTTATTACCAACACTAAAACTGGTCATGAGGTGAAAGGGAAAACCCGTTTAATAAAGCCCTTCATCGTAAAAAAACCGCCGGCTGGCGGCAAGCTTACCCTTTTTAGAGGTTTTAATACGCCATTTGCCTGGGCTAACGGGGTAAATGCTCGACGATATGAGCCTATCATAAGATTTAATTACTTTGAAATCCCCTCAGGCACAAAAGACACTATAAGTAAACATCTTGATTATGTACTTACCACCATCACTTCCGAAAACCTTGAAGGCAATGGCGATGCAGAGGTTAGTTTCAGTAATGACGCCTTTTACGACTTTATTAAAAACAATCTCTCCGACAACTATCAAGGAAAAAGGCTTTGTGGCACAGTTGATCTTATTATTTCCGCTGGCGGTAACGAATATGAAACATATTTACGGATAAATGGACCATCGAGTAGCATAGTACAGGATAAACCTGAATATACAAACATTGAAAACGGATTAGGCTTACTTTCAAGCCGTTATAAAGTAATACGCGAAAAACATCTTGACGCTCGTGCGGAAGATGAAATAATTGCGTTAGATCGAAAATTTGTGAAAAATCCGAATTTGTAGAAGAAGACAAAACATATTATGGCGGCATCTTATAAGTACCCAACTGCTGTGCTTCGACTTCGCCCGGCAATCATGTTACTTTCGATGGTTGCTGAACTTGTCGGAGTACTGGTTAAGTAACGTACTTCAAGTACGCTCCTTTGCCCTCAATCTCAGCGCCATCCATTTGGATAATTCTAAGAAACCTTGCTGTTTTTTTATTTAAATATTTGTTTTGAGACAGCCCCTATCAACAGTAATGTTTTATTTAAGTTTTGTCCTCGATTAATACAGTTTTTCCCTTTTCAACATATAGGGTAATAAAATCTGATCAAATCCTTTGTTGATGTCAGCCTCAACGTAATCAATACGATATTGCCCACAGCGAAGTTTTAATTCATTCTTTATCAAGCTTAACTGGGTAACATACTGTTCTCTTATCTCATTAGGATTGACCTTTAACTCCTTTCCGCTTTCAATGTCAATAAATTTATAAGGTCTGTTTTCGTAATCAAATTCTATCTCTT
>JAAYWF010000124.1 GCA_012516825.1 Lentimicrobium sp.
ACTATTCTGAAGAAATTCTTGCCAAAGGTTAAAAAAAAGCGTTATGTTTGTACGGAATTATAAAATCGGTAACGCTTTAATGGTTAAGACATTATTACGTTAACCATTTGCTTGTAAGCGGAACTGGTTTGCGGTATTCAAGAGTTATTAGTTCATAAAAGTACGAAAACAACAAAAAAATATGCTCATGTACCACAAAAAAAGAATTTAACAAATCAGGGCGCCCTTTGATGACCATTGAAACAGATAAACTTACCAGCCTCTTGAGCAAAAAGGTGCAGTTATCCAACCAGAACCGGAGCGTTAACCGTACTTTTAAAACGAAGGCGCTTTATAAACCCATTAACGAAAATAGCATTACAGACTTTTAATATAAAAAACAGCAATAGAGTTGAACCTTAATAAAAACAGATCATGAAAAGAAATCTAACTATTATTTTGATCGCTATTATGTTTCCATTGAGTATCTTTTCTCAGATTAGTAATGAGATAGCAACATATGTTGATAGTACTGAACTCTTAGTTCATAATGGCAGGAAGATGATTCTTAAAGAGCTAGCGGATAACAATTTGGTTAAAACAAAAGAAATCTATGATTTTTTAACGGAGAAAACAAAAGATAAGCCCTTTTCTGCATTCTATTTTATTGAGGATTTTTATATTAATATGCTTGTAGGCGATTGGGAAACGGTAAATAACCTGATGCTTGAATATGAAAAACACAAAAAGAGAATTGTTTATCCAAATTCCCATACAATAGTTTATAAATTATCCGAACTGACCTTGAGTAACAGACAATCTATTTTGGTAAGTTGCAACATGTCGCAGATTGATGAACAAGCAAAGCTGCTTATTACCGGTTTTTTAAAATATATTGAAAAGCAACCACCAGATAAAGAATACAATGAAATACTTGTTGCATATAAAAAGAAGTATGACAATAAGAAATATGACAGCTTTGTAAATGGATTTATGCCGCACATGATAATTAAAGCCTCCTGGAATTTATTTTTTGGTTCGGGTATGGTTTTTACAACAGGTGATTTAGCCACTAAATTTTCAAATAATGCCCTATTCAATTTTGGGATGGATATTAATGTTCATAGAGTTTTTGCCTCACTTTACTTAAAAGGAACAAGTTTAAAATTGAAAGACCCCTTTATGGTAACTTCAGATACTGATACATTAAATTTTGAGTTAAATGAAAAATTTTCATATTTAGATGCAGGTTTAAAAGGCGGATATTTCATTGTTAGGAGCAATCGTTTTCATTTAGCTCCTTATGCTTCTATATCAGGCAGTCATCTGGAAAGCACAAAATATGACGACCCAAAGGATAAGGATTTAGAATATGAGATTTTCAATTCATTTACTTACGGAATTGGCTTACATACCGAAGTTAAGATTTATGAATTTGAAAGTAAAAACTACTATTATTATGGAGGTACGGCAAATGGGCATATTAGCATCAAATTTGAAACGGGATACAATGAAATATTAAAGTTTAAAGATTTAAATTCTACCGGAAACACTCCATATTTTCTATGCTCATTAGTAATAGGATTTGGGCAGTTTTAATAACCACTTTTGCTAACACGCAATAATATAACAAGCAACAAAGAGATAAGCAAAAAGGGGAATATCCAATTTGCTGTTAAGAAAGCCCTATTATGTTGAGATGTTGATTTTATAAGGCTAACTTCAATGCAGTTACGCTTTCAGGAGATAAAGAGTTCGGCTGCTATTCCGTCAGCAAATAATTTACCTTGATCGGAGAGAATAAATTTTTGATTTTTTTGGAGGATCAGCCCAAGTTCCAATGGTTTTTTAAGCTGATTATTTAGATGGGTTGCAAAGTCGTTACCAAAGAGTTTTTTAACAAATTCGGTATCAACACCCCACATAGTGCGTAAGGCAGTCATAATGTATTCATTAAATTGTTGGTTTTTTGTCAGTTCTTCAAGTTCGTAATATGTCGTGCCTTCCCTAACAGCTTTCAAGTAGTTAGAAATATTTGAAACATTCCATCTCCTTATAAAACCGTTGTACGAATGAGCCGACGGCCCGCAGCCGAGATAACTTTCGCCCGACCAGTAACTTTTATTATGACGTGAATATCTATCCGGTAAAGCAAAATTGGAAATTTCGTAATGCTCATACCCTGATTTTGCCATACTTGTCATGATAATTTGAAATTGCTCTGCCACTTTCTCCTCTTCCACCTGCTTATATTTCCCTTTTTTTATGAAAAGGTCAAGCGCTGTCCCAGGCTCAACGGTAAGCGCATAGGCCGAAATATGAGGGATATTATAGCTCAGCGCACGATTGATATTTTCAATCCATTGCTCGTTGTCGAGTGTTGGCATTGCATAGATGAGGTCAATACTGATATTTTTAAAACCATACTTCAGCGCATTTTGAATCGCACTTTCGGCTTGATTTGCTGAATGAACACGGTTGAGGTAAGTCAAATCCTCGTTTCTAAACGACTGAACACCGATGCTCAATCTGTTTACAACAGTTTGCGAGAGCGCTTGGAGCCAACTATTTATAAGGTCGTCAGGGTTTGCCTCTACGGTTATTTCAGCGTTGGGATCTATTCCAAATGTAGCGATCGCCGTATCTATTATCTCGTTAATCTGGTTTATGCTAAGCAGCGAGGGCGTTCCTCCGCCGAAATAGATGGTATTTAATGGACTACCGTTAAAAAACCCGGAATTTGATCTTACCTCAGTTTGAATTGCCTGAACTATCTCGTTAATATATTTTTTTGATGCTATCGAAAAGAAATTACAGTAGTGGCATTTTTGCCTGCAAAACGGGATGTGGATATAAAGCCCTGGCATATTATGTTACAGCTTTACTTTTTTGCGCAAGATAATCCTGAAAGTAGTGCCTTTGTCAATTGTGGATGATTTTACAAATATTTTGCCGCGGTGATAGTCGCGAATAATGCGTTGCGCCAGCGAGAGGCCAAGCCCCCAGCCACGTTTTTTACCGCTATACCCGGGGTTAAAAATGCTTTTAAACTTCGATTTTGGGATCCCTTTCCCGGTATCGGTAAGGTCAATAATGATATGACCATTATTCTCTTCGATATTTACTGAGAAGGTACCCTTTGATTCCATTGCATCTACGGCGTTTTTTGTCAGGTTTTCGATCACCCATTCAAAAAGGTGCAGGTTAATTGGAGCAATGATTTCAGTATCGGGGCCGGGGGTGATCTCGTATGTGATCTTACGTGAGGTACGTGTCTTCAGATATTCGATTGAGTTGTGTATAACCTTCACTATGTTTGTGTCAGTAAGTTTTGGCAGCGCTCCTATCTTAGAGAACCGGTCGGTAACTTTTTCGAGCCGTTCAACATCTTTCCTTAGCTCGCTTACAATCTCCGGATTTGGGTTTTCCTCTTTTAAAAGCTCCATCCATGCCATCATTGACGAAAGCGGCGTTCCAAGCTGGTGAGCCGTCTCTTTAGCCAACCCTACCCATACCTGGTTTTGTTCCGATCGCCTTGCAGTATTGAACATCATGTATCCGATAAATAGGAACAGACCCATAATCAGGATTTGGACTATAGGGAAATAGCGCAGTTGTGTAAGAAGAGATGAGCCTTTATAAAAAATGTAACTTTTGCCTAAGTTGGTAAGTTCGATTTCTATAGGAGGATTGCTGGCTGCCATCTCTGCAATGGTCTTTTCAACAAAGAGCGGCTCCATGATTTTGTTTGGCTCTATATTTCCAAAATCAATCACTTTCTGTTTTGTGCTATCAGTGATGATCACCGGCACACTGGCGGCATTGATAACCACTTCGGAAAAGAAATCACTGACAAGGTCGTTGAGCACTTGATGCAGCTCGCTATGCAGCTTTGAATCCTTATAATAGAGATAGTTCTTTTTATTTTGAAAATAGCGGGCAGGAATTGGAGGATAAACGGAAAATTCATCTAAGAGCTTACCTGACAAAAAGGTAACGGTATCTTCGTTAAAATCAACATTTTTGGTGTTTATTATCCGCCCGTCTTCATCGGTGAGGATTATTGGGATTGTGCTGTTGTACCGTATTATATCCACGTAAAAGGTGAGGTCAACATTAGGATCGTCGGTACGGATCAGTTGTTTGTATGCTTCAGCTAACAGTACAACACTCTTACGGTCTTCTTCGCGTATTTGCTGGAAAAACTGTTCGATATACTTTACAAGTTCGGTTTTACGGTAGATAGCGTCAGCCCAGATCTTTACATTGGTCTGCTCCTGCTCCGCCACTTTGCGTACAATAATACTGGTATAGTACATTGATCCGCTTACTATTGCAACCGCAAGAGCAAAGAGGAACAATTTCCATTGTTTTTTGCGCGCGTAAATGTTGAACTTTACCATTGTAACAGATATGGAATCAAACGTTAAAACCAATACCTTATTATTTTAGATTTCTTAGTTGATTATGTACCTTTGTGCATTAAATAAAAAGAACTTTACTATGAAAATACCTCAGAGCAAGATTTTCAAGTTGATGAAAACGAAGGCCGGAGCGCCTCCCGGCACGCTGATCAATACATTTGCACAGACCTCTGTACACGAATCCACAAGGCTAATTTCGGTAAGCGATGATAGCAATCAGGACATCATAATAGAGGATTTTGAGAAGCTCCCTTCACGGCTCTGGCCAGAAGCAACAAACTGGCTTATTTTCACTGGATTAGGAGATATAGATAAACTCGAACATCTTGGCAGTGTATTTCAAATAAATCCTTTGATCATCGAAGATATTTTAAATGCCGAGCATTTGCCAAAGGCAGAAGAGACAGATGAGT
>JAAYWF010000125.1 GCA_012516825.1 Lentimicrobium sp.
GGTGGTGGAACTGCCTTTTTTAGCGAAGATTTTAATACTAATCTCGGTGTTTTTACTGCTTATAGTGTAACAGGTGACCAGGTGTGGGGATGGGGAAACTTCGACGGCGGTTGTGCAGTAATGTCGGGATATGTGCAGGGTACAAACTATCCTAATGAAGATTGGTTGGTATCGCCGGCAATTTCGCTTGCAGGCAAAACAGGTGTTAAAATAGAGTTTCGTGAAGCAATAAATTACATCACTAACATTAGTGATATGAAAGTGCTGATCTCGACTGACTACAGCGGGAGTGGCGATCCTTCCATCAATGGTACATGGACTGAATTACAAGGATTTAACCGCGCGCCGGGAAACAATTGGAATTTTGTAAATAGCGGCGAGGTGAGCCTTGCATCATACGAAAACAAGACTGTATTCATTGCATTTAAATATTTAAGTTATTCATCCGGCTCCGCAACATGGGAAGTGAGCAAGGTTGAGTTAAGAGATTAAGAGAACGCCGAAAAAGCTATATGAGAACTTGTTTAGCCATATTGTTTTTTTTCATAACCATCATTGGTCAAGGACAACCGGTAGGCTACTACAACGGTACTGAAGGACTACGCGGTAGCGCTCTCAAAACTAAATTGCATGAAATCATTTGCGGGCATAACAGTTTATCCTATTATTTTTCAAAATATGTTATCTATTATGCTGATGCTGACCCGGAAATTCCCGGAAACGTAATTTTAATATATACCGGCAGGTCGCAGGATGGTTTTGATTATGGCATTGGCGGAAATCAGTTGAACCGCGAGCATGTGTGGGCGAAATCGCATGGGCATTTTAGCGGGATATTACCAATGGATTCGGATGTTCACAATCTCAAACCTGTTGATGCTTCAGTGAACTCATCACGTAGTAACCTGGATTTTGATTATAGCCTTTACCCCCATCCTGAAGCGACAGAATGTAAGTTTACGCCGGGTGTTTCGTGGGAGCCAAGAGATGCAGTGAAGGGCGATGTAGCGAGGACTATATTTTATATGGATGCTCGTTATGAATGGACTAATGGTGAAATGAATCTAACTGTTGTTGATCAAGTAAACACTTATCCGCAGCCGGAGCATGGCAAACTCTCAGCCCTTCTTGAGTGGAATGAGATGGACCTGCCCGATCTTTTTGAGTATAATCGTAATAATGTAGTTCATCGTTTTCAAAAAAATCGAAATCCATTTATTGATAATCCCGATTTTGTTGGCCTGATTTGGGGAGATAAATCGCTGCCCTACTTTTCGATAGGAGATATTGCGCTTTCCGATGATCAGCCCTACGAAGGTGAGTCCGTTGTCCTTTATTGCTCCATTTATCCCTCTCCGGCCACAGACAAGGTGAAAGTGATGGTCGGAAGTGATTTCAATGAATTCGATTATGAAATAATGATGACGTTTAATAACGGATTATGGCAAGCTGATCTTTTACCAAATGAGGAGGGTGAAGTTGTTTATTTTGCAGTAAAGGCGGGCGATGGCGCAAATTTATCAATATCGCCTACATATTCATACCGGGTGGCAGCGGCATGGGGCGAGCCAATAACTTCGATTCAAGAAATACAAGGCACGGGAGATCAAACGCCTTATCAGAATATACAAGTTACTACAACGGGAGTTGTAACCTCATTTCTTCCTACAGGTTATTTTATTCAGGCAGGTCAGGGGCCAAGGTCAGGATTGTTTGTGTATGATCCATCTAGATACCCCTCTATCGGCGATAGCATTGTGGTATCAGGTATTGCTACAGAGTATTATGGCCTTACGGAGATTACAAATGTTTCGATGTATAAACTGATTAAAACGGATCGTAAAATGCCTGCCCCTGAGGTTCTCGATTCGAACCAGATTGGCGAGGACTGGGAAGCTGTATTAATAAGAATTGAGAATGCAGAGTGTACCTTTACACAACATTGGAACAATAGCGGTATGTGGAGGGTAAGCGATGACTATGGTCAGGTTAACGTGCAAAATAATGACGTTTTCAGCATTGACCCTGTCCTCAATGAAAGATATACGATAACCGGCCCGCTGAATTATCAAAATTCAAACTGGAAAATTGAGTTAAGATACCTTTATGATGTCGCTGAGCCTGCTAGTGTAGGAGAGAAGACTCCAACAGTTAAGCTTGCCATCTATCCAAACCCTTCTAATGAAACTGTTACAATGGCCATTCCTCCCAATAGAGGCAAAAATCCGGTAATCAGGATTTTGGATATTTTGGGTAATGAGAAATGGATTATACCTGTTGATCCACACGATAATTTATTAGTTTTGAACTTGCTTGAGCTGAATTTAACAAAAGGCGTTTATTTTGTTATCTTTGTTGATGACCAGATTCAGATTTCAGAAAAGCTTATTTATTTACCAAACTAATAAAAAGTAAGCTTGGGTTAAAGTTATTTTAAATATTGATAATCAACACTTAAAATCAAATGTCAGAAAAATTAGTTGTTATTCCAACTTATAACGAAAAAGAAAATATCGAAGCCATCCTTACTTATGTCCTGACCATGGAGGGTGATTTTCATGTTTTGGTGGTTGAAGATAATTCGCCGGACGGTACAGCCGATATTGTAAAGTCGTTAATTAAAAAGTATCCGGACAGGCTTTTTATCGAAGAGAGAAAGGGTAAGTTAGGATTAGGAACTGCCTATATCCATGGTTTTAAATGGGCGTTGAACCGTCAGTACGACTATATTTTCGAAATGGATGCTGATTTTTCCCACAACCCTGATGATCTGCACAGGCTATTAGATGCATGTGAATCGGGAGCTGATGTGGCTATCGGATCAAGATATGTCGGTAATGTGATCAGGGTAGTAAATTGGCCGATGGGGCGGGTGATGATGTCATATTATGCCTCTAAATACGTTCGTTTCGTAACAGGACTTAAAATAACAGACTCCACTGCAGGGTTTATTTGTTATCGCCGTAAAGTGTTGGAAACAATATGGTTTGATAGAATAAAATTTATTGGTTATGCTTTTCAAATTGAGATGAAACTGACAGCTTCAAAGCTTGGTTTTAACGTGGTTGAAGTGCCAATAGTTTTTACCGACCGGACAGTAGGAACCTCAAAAATGACTAAAGGGATTTTTAGAGAAGCCGTTTTAGGGGTAATAAAATTGAGATTTAAAAAGATCTTACCTGTTCCTTCTAACAAAAATTAACTGGTAATCCTATCGAGTACCAACCCGATCATCTCATCAATTGTTTTATTATAATCTACTGCAAAATCACCTGTGGCACGATTGGCTATAACAGCGCATATTGTTAGTGCGTCATGTCCGAGTAATTTCCCTAATCCATACAATGCTGAGGTCTCCATTTCGAAATTCAACACCCTATGTCTTTCAAAGCTAAAGTTTTTGATTTTTTCCGATAGCTCCACATGCCTAAGCGGAATCCTTATTGTACGCCCTTGCGGCCCATAAAAGCCTGGCGCTGTTGCCGTGATACCTTGAAACAGATCATGACCGACTTTTTTCATTAACTTTTCGGAACAAGAGACGATATATGGCTTTGGTAAATTACTGAAGCTGCCGGTTTGAGCTATAAACTCTTTCGTTAGCTCTTTTTCAATTACATGATCGCTATTATAAAAATATAAAAGCCCATCTAAACCGACTCCATGTGTGGAGGCAACAATAGAATGGATTGCAATATCGGGCTGAATGGCTCCAGAGGTGCCAATTCGTATCAGATTTAGCTTGGTGAACGATTTTTTCGGCTCTCTTGTTTTAAAATCAATGTTAGCAAGTGCGTCAAGCTCATTTATGATGATGTCTATATTGTCGGTACCCATTCCGGTTGAAACAACCGAAATAGGTATGCCATTGTATATCCCTGTGTTTGTTATTATTTCACGATTTTGACTTTGATGTTCAATTTTGCTAAAACGTCTTGAAATTTTTGAAACCCGGGCCGGATCACCTACTAAAATTATATTCTCAGCCAGAATGCCCGGTTTTATGTTAATATGGTAAATATTACCATCACTATTTATGATTAATTCGGAATCTTTAATTCTTTTCATATCCCACAAGCGAATAATTCTAATTTTGCAATAAAAAGATTGCAAAAGTAATATTAATCCAGACTTTAATATTAGATGGAAGCAGAGATAATTACGATTGGCGATGAGTTGTTGATAGGCCAAGTAGTTGACACCAACTCAGCCTGGTTGGCAGAGCAGTTAAACCTTCTTGGGATAAAAGTACACCAGATTACAACTATATCCGACAGCCACGAAGAGATAATAAAAACCCTTACCGAAGTCTCCCGACACGCTGATATAATCTTGTTAACCGGTGGATTGGGGCCAACAAAAGACGATGTTACAAAATTGGCGCTTTGCGAATTTTTTGACACCTATCTTGTGTTTAATCAGGATGCATACGAAAATGTGGAGCGTCTATTCAGACAACGAGGCTTTTTGATGACCGAAATTAATCGCCAACAAGCATCTATACCGGCGGCATGTACTCCCATCCCAAATCCTGAAGGAACAGCGCCTGGGATGTGGTTTGAAAAGGATGGTAAAATATTTATATCTATGCCGGGAGTGCCGTTTGAGATGAAGTCAATATTTATAAATCAAATAGCTCCTAAACTGGCAAAAGTTAATAATACCCTTTACATTTTGCATAAAACGATATTAACCCATGGTGTTGGTGAATCTTTTTTAGCTCAGACTATTGAAGCATGGGAAGATAACCTGCCATCGAACATAAAACTTGCTTATTTGCCACAGCCCGGCGTTGTACGTCTGAGGCTTTCAGCAGTTGGAAATAATAAATCATTACTCGAAAATCAATTAAATGAGGAGCAGGTTAAGTTGTTGCATATTATCCCTGATTTGGTTTTTGGGTTTGATAATGATAGTATGGAAAGCGTTGTTGGCCAACTTTTGAGGATGTCAGGCAAAACTTTAAGTACTGCCGAAAGCTGTACAGGTGGATATATAGCACATCTGATTACCAGCATACCGGGTAGCTCTTTCTATTTCAAAGGATCAGTAGTTGCTTATTCAAATGAGGTTAAAGTTTCTCAATTAAATGTTGCCAGACAAGCAATAATAGATAATGGCGCTGTTAGCGAAGTGGTTGTTAGGCAAATGGCCGAGGGTGTTCGTAAAAATTTACAAACTGACTATTCAATTGCCGTAACCGGTGTTGCCGGCCCGGATGGCGGATCGGAAGAGAAACCGGTTGGAACAACCTGGATAGCAGTTGCCACTTCTGAAAAGGTGGTGTCCCATAGGTTCCACTTTGGCGAACACCGTGATCGAAATATCCGAAGAGCAGCTCTTGCCGCTCTTAACATGTTGAGGCAGGAACTAAAATGATGAAGATAATTTTATATTCTCATTTTGGCATCTCAATGACCTTTATTTCCGTTCGGCGATTTTTAGCTCTTCCTTCCTGAGTTTGGTTTGTGGTTAACGGCTTGGTAAAACCATATCCTTTGTGTTGTAGTCTGTTGCTATCAATGCCTTTGGCAACCAAAAAGTCAGTTACCGCCTGAGCTCGTTGATCAGAAAGGGTCATATTGTAATCCTCGCTTCCTACGTCGTCAGTATGCCCGCTAATTTCAACAGCTATAGAAGGATTTTGAATAAGAAATTCGTATAATTTGTTTAATTCAGCTAACGACTCATCCTTTAAGTTTGCTTTACCGGAATCGAAAAAGATATTTCTCATTATTGTAACTTCGCCCGGGATTATAGGGTTCAAAGCGATATTCAGCAGATATGGCTCCAAAAATTCCTTTTAGTCGGTCAGAGAAAAATGCTCACTGAAAAACAAATACCCCTCCCTTGATACATTTAAAGCATAATCTCTGTTTATCGGAAGACATAGTAAAAATTCGCCGGTTTTTTCGTCAGAAAATGATGTGATAATATCTTTCCCTGCATCTATCTCTGTCAATGTAAAATAGGATAACAACGGATTATTGGTTTTTGCATCAACGACTATCCCTTTTACGTAGGTCGAAGGCTTAGGTCTTATTTCGGGATAGACTTCAAACTCATAAATGTCAAATCCGCCGTTTCCTTCAGGTAGTCTTGCTGAAATATAGGCCTTATCACCTCTTGCATTTACAATAATGTTAATTTCATCGCCCGATGTGTTTATTGGATATCCAAGGTTAACAGGTTTTTCCCAATTACCGGCGCTGTCCATTTTTGCCACAAAGAGGTCCATACCTCCCATGCCTGGGTGTCGGTCGGAAGAGAAGTAAAGCGTCTTGCCATCAGCATGAATATAGGGTGACATTTCGGATCCGTAGGTGTTTATTGTCTCTCCAAGGTTTTCCGGTGTGCTCCATTCGCCATTATCCTGCAGATAGCTTCTCCAAATATCGGATTTTCCATATCCACCTTTTCTGGTACTGGAAAAATATAGCGTTCTGCCATCCGGAGCAAGGCATGGTTGTGAATCCCAGGCTGTGCTGTTTAAGGTATGACCTAAGTTTTGAGGCTTGCCAATGTTTTTACCAACAGTTTTAACAGCATATATATCGCAGCTTCCATAGCCATCAGACCACTGGCAGCCGGCAAAAAGTAGATATCTGCCATCGTGCGTTAGACTCAGCGCCCCTTGAGTATCCTCCGAGTTGAGCGGTGGCGGTAGCAATGCTATTGGTTGCCAAGCCGAGTTAAGATCATCACGATAGGAAATGAAAAATCTGTCGGAAACGCCGACCAAACCTTGTACGGCCTCTTCAGCTGTTATGTAAATCTTAAGCTCATCTGTACTTACTGCGTTTATAAATTCATCATTGGCGCTATTAATATTTGTTCCAAGGTTAATAGGTTGAAAAGGTACCGGGTTTTTTAGCGATCGTTGTGCAAATCGGGCAGAGGCAAGGTAATAATCGGCCTCTCTCTGCCTTGCCTCATTGATTATGTTATAGTTTTTAAACTGTTCAAGTTGTTCTATACATAATTGGTATTGCTGCATCTCAAAACAAAGAATACCATAAAAATAGAAGACTTCAGGATATTTATCAGGGTTGATTTCTATTGCTGTTTTATATGTTTCTACAGCATACATGTTTTTATTTTGTGTTCGGTAGATATCGCCAAGAAGCATGTAAGCTTCAAGGAAATTTTTATCGGTACCAATAGCTTTTTTCAGTTTTAGTTCAGCCTGTTCGTATTCCAAAAGAGCAAAATGATTTCTCCCCTCATGATATAACCTGATTGCTTTTTTCGATGTAGTTGTAAGTGTTTGAGCCAAGCTTACATAAATGCTTGAAACTAAAAAAATAACCACCAAAAGAGATCTGATAATTGATGCTAATTTTAAATACAAAAAAGACATACGCTTTGAGTTTATCAAAACAACTAACGCTGATGAAGCGATGGTTTTTTTGCCGCTGTTTAAAAACGATATTGTAGTGTTGTCCATTTTTACTTGTTAGGAAAGCCTTTTAAAGGATTTCATTTCTCGAAAAGTTATAAATCCGTATTTCAGAGTTTTTTTTAATGTTGGAAAATAATTTTTGTTTTACAGGTCCCACTTCCAAATACCGCACAAAAGAGATGTCTTAATTTGTTATATTTCAGTACGCTTATTATTA
>JAAYWF010000126.1 GCA_012516825.1 Lentimicrobium sp.
GGTGAATCCGTTACCCGTGATTGACTGTCCGGAATATGGTCCGTTCTGCCAAGGCGATCCGGCTATTGTATTCGAGGAAACTGGAGTATTTACACTTAATGGTGATGTGGTAACCGGATTTGATCCTGTTGCAGCTGGTGACTACACCTTAGTTTACACCGAAACAAATGCGTTCGGTTGCGATAACTCTTGCTCATTCATTATTAAGGTGTTGCCAGTTCCTGTAATACTTTCTCAACCAGAAAGTGTTGCTGAGCTTTATGGCTACGACATTACATTTTCAATAACAGCCGACTTTGCAACATCAATTGAATGGTATGGCCCAGACGGATTAATAATGACTGATGAAAACGTTACTACGTCAGTATTATCTATCGAAAAAATTACTTTGAATGATGTTGGCGAATATTATTGCAAGGTAATTAATGAATGTGGATTTTTATTTAGCGATACGGTATATCTTGAAGTATTGCCATGGACACAAATAATAGATTTACCTTCATATCTTAACGGCGTTTCCACTTACCTTGATTTGATTGATTGTGATGTAGAAACTATTATGAGTCAATTAGAGAACGAACTTCTTGCATTGGAATTTATCAAAAAGGTATATGTTCCTGGCTCAATTACTTTTTGCTGGAATGAAGCAGAGGGAGCAAAGCTTTATCTAAAGGAAGATACATGGCCAACAGAATTTAGTGTAACAGGATATCCAACCCTTGGAACTGAAATGCCTATTAAAGCTGGCTGGTCAATTATTCCGGTATGGAGTAGTGAACCGGTCTATGCTCAAGATATTTTTGAACAATTAGGCAATAACCTGATCATTGCTGTAAGCATCAACTACAATGAAGTTTATTGGCCACAAGGCAATATTCATACTCTTAATTACTTAGAACCCGGCAGAGCTTATTTGGTAAAAGTCAATAATGAAGCTACTGTAATGTGGAATACAATTACTGTGAGTCATGCTATCCATCATCCTGATATGACAAATACATCAATTTGGCCAGATCCGAATATTACCGGGAATTTCCATTTGATCTCTATATCAACTAATGCTATATCTGATTTAAGTATAGGAGATTACATAGGAGTCTTCGATAAAAATGGAACAATTGCCGGACTCACAGAAGTAACAGACTTTAGTGAGAATATATTACTTATAGCATTTGCGGACGACAATTACTCAGGCAAAATAAATGATCTCAGTAATAATGGCAAGATGTATTTCAAGGTTTACAAACCATCTACCGGTGAAGTAAATAATATCCAGCCTCTTTTCAGCGAAAACATGCCTAATAGTGATTTGTTTTATACCTACGGAATGTCTATGATCGAAAGTATTAATGGTGAAAAAGCTTCAGTTGAAGAAGTACTTAACAGTACATATTACATCAATATTCATCCAAATCCGGTGGAAAATACCACTTATCTGACGAGTAACAAGAAAATCCAAAGCGTTAAATTACTTAATGTAACCGGACAAGAAATGATGAAACTAAATATTGATGATACTCATGGAGAGTTAGATCTTTCAAGATTTAAATCGGGCTCCTATATAGTACAGATTCAATTTGAAAATGGATTAATAGTTACCAGACAATTGATTATCAAATAATCAAAGTAGTTTAGGAATGAAAAAAGCCGGGTTAGAAATTAACTCCGGCTTTTTTATTTTTATCAACTCAAAAATTCGAAGCAGATAAATCCGAATTAATAAACAAAAAGTCTTTTCTTGGATAGTACCAAGTAAGCAATTAATAAGGATAAAGTAAATTTACAACACAAAAAATAAAAATCTAATCCCTTTTTAGAAAAAAAGAGAGCGGTCTTGTTATTGGATCAAAAACAAAATACTGGATTAAAACAAAATCCCTTTTATTGTCGAGTAAAGCATAAAGCCGATCAACATCATAAGGATAGTAATTATCATCGTCATCAAACACCTGATCATAATTTTTTCGTCGGTAGGTCTTAACCTCCTGAACATAACCAGCAGTATCAACAAGGGTAATGATGTGTAGCGGTGTTGAAGTTAATATCGAATCCAGATTAATAGGGGCATCTCTTTCGATAAGACTCTCGAAACGAATATTTCTATAACCATTTATAAAACCAACTACAAGACTTGTGTCGAACAATGTAATTTGTTGATTATCAATTAATCTATAAATTGCGATATTGTTTCTGCCGCTTTTTTCAATTCGAAACGACTCATCGGGTTCCGATGGAAATTCAATTTTAATAGATTTGATTTGATGTGGTTTTTTAGCAAAAATAGTGTGATCGCGCCAATCATTAACGTTTGCCGAAAATCTGGCTGATATAAACCCTCTCAAACCTGGCATGTAAACAATAAAAGGTGTGTCGGAGCCTTCCAAGAGCATGTAAGTTCCAAGGTTATCCTGCGTTGGAGTACCCACATAATAGACCTTTTTCAGCCTTTCACGATAAAAAAGCTTAATTGCCCTTGATAATCGGATTGCCGGAGAATATGTGTAAACTTCGACCTTGACGGAGTTCGTTGCCAAATTAGAGATCACATTATTATAACTTGTTTTAGAAACCGGCGCCTGAACAGCCATTCTGTACATTGTGGAAAGCAACAACCTGACCGCCTCATTTCGAGCTTTTAGCGAATCATTCAAAATCCAATTGCCAGGAGAGACTTTTTTCAATAGTACCTCTTTTCCACTCATGTCGGCAAGATAAATTTTTGTTACCGAAGTTGTGTCATCAATAGCAAATTCGCCAATCTCTTTTTTCAAAGTATTAGTTCTGTTTTGGAAAATTAACACCAAAGCAATTATCGCTAACATGCTTATTATTAATATTCTAACTTTCTGTTTTTTCATTTTAAAAGTCTCCTCTAACCTATTCTATCTATCAATTCGCTTTTGCTTTTTCATCATAGTACTGCTGCAAATCATAGTTACCCATTAACCCATAAAGATGACTTAAATTCCTGAATGCCATTTTATTGTTTGGGCTTAAATCCAAAACCTCTTCAAAGGTAGCAATCGCATTATCATAATCTTGCAACATATAATAACAGTTTCCTACATTAATCAAAGCGCCGACATAGCTGGGCTTTAACTCTACCGATTTTTTAAAACTCAATAAAGCTTCCGAATAATTTTGCTGTTCAACGTACATGTTTCCCAGATCAAAAAAATGATTAGCATCCTTTGACTTATGAGTTTGCATATTTTTCAATTTATTATTAAAAGCATTGGTAACCAATGGCATATTTGTTCTGGCGGTTACATTTTCCGGATCCATTTGCAACGATTGTTTTAGTAACTTCATGGCTTCAGAGTAATCTCCTTTCATATAATAAGCCAAAGCCATATTAGCCAATGTCATAGAATTAGCGTTTGCCTTTTTGTAATATTCTATTGAAGTATCGAAATCTCGCATCTGGTAATATGCATACCCAAGCTTAAAATAAGCTTCTCCAAAACGTGGGTTGATCTCTACAGACCTCAACAATTCATTCACACCCTCCGTCATTAACGAATCCTTCAATGCTTTATCAGTGGCAGCAACAGATTGGTTAACTAACTCACTGCCATAATGCTTACATAATTGAGCGCTATTTCTACCATACTTAATATCGTTAGAAAAAAGCGTCATGTTATTTTTCCAAACCGGATTGCGGGCTATTGTTCTTATCGAATAAAAGGTAAGTATAATTGCAAAAGATGCAATAAACAGTTTAGATAATCTAGGCTTGAAATCATAAACTAATCGCCCTGTAGTCTTTTCTCTTGGCAAAAGCTTAAATATCAAATAGGTAACGATTATAGAAATACCAAGTACTGGAGCATACAAAAAACGCTCAGCCATTATACCGCCACGTAAAAGCACAAAAGCTATACCCGGCGTCATGCTGATTCCAAAATAAATTATGGAAAAGGAGATAATATTTTTACGTTTAAGGTTTTTAATAGCAAGTGCAATTAAAATAGCCACTATAAAAAGAGAGACCCATACCAATGGATTAGCCCAGCTTACCTGCGGTATCTGATTGTAAGAATAATCGTAGAGCAGTCGAAATGGAAAGATAAGCCGCCATAGATAAAACCCAAAAATGTACAACGTAGTAGGTATTCTAAGAGAAATATCACGATACGGGTAGTTATTAATATCTACAGGTGGATTGCCTGAAAGCGTTCCCAGCATAGCATGTTTTAGTAAAAGAAAACCAACCGAAACAGTAACAAACAGAAGCGTAATTCTTGCAATATAACCTCCTTTTTTAGGGGTAAAGAAAAACAACATAAATGGTATTATTGCCAAAGTTGTCATGGCAGTTTCCTTAGAAAGTAAGGAAAGAAAGAAAAAGATCACCGCCAAAGCAAGACTAATCCAATTTTTCGATTTTGAGTAGTCAAAGACTAATAACAACGCAAGTGTTCCATTAAGAAAACTAAGAATCTCATCACGGCTTTTTATATTTGCCACAACTTCGGTATGCACAGGATGAGCCATAAATATCAACGTTGCTAACAATACAAATAGCGGCATCTTCCTAAAAAGATTCGAAAGCAACAAAAAAACCACCATCCCGGTCAACCCGTAAAGCAATATATTCACAAGATGCATGATTGTAGGATTATTACCATGCAATGCATTTTCTACAGCAAAGCTTATATGCGAAAGGGGGCGATAATATCCTAAACTGATCCCGGAAGCAGCCCAATAATCTTGTGTAGCCAATTTAGAAATGCCTGCCCAGCCCTGTTGCACATATTTATGATTGACAATTTGTGGCAAGTCGTCAAGAGTAAAATCGTGTTTTAAGGTATTACCATAAAGAATAAATGCAAAAACAAAAGGAACCCAGATCAGATATTTATTAAAAGAGTTTTTAATTTCCGAACTGGGGCTTTGGCTTTTGTTATTCCGATCTTTTTTTCGTTTATCAGGTTTCATGATATTAGTTAATTAGCACTGTAATTACTTGGCATAAATATTTTTACGAATGGTTACCTGTATTATGCCAAATATTAAAACCAAAATAATCGGTACCCCTATATTAAACAGCTGCCAGAAAATCCGATGAGCCTCGGCACGTGTTTTATCAAGTAGTCGCAGTTTAAGTTCTCGCGAACGAATACTGATCAAACTCGAATCTTCCGTCAGATAATTCATCACGTTTAAAACAAAATCCTTATTACCAAACTGCTGCCCCGTATAACGATCATATCCCAAAGGCAAGGGTATGTAATTTCCCTGAGAAAACTGCAACTGATTACGAATCACATCACCATCGGCCACTATAACCATTTTGGTAGATTTACTTGTCTCCCTGAAATCAATATCCTTATCTTCCGAAATCTCTGCCGGAATACGATTTTTGTATAACGATTCAAACTCTCCTTCTATTTTTACAGCTATGGGTAGATACTCCTTATTGTATAAGCGCTCATCAACTTTTTGCCCCAAAATATCCAAAGTAATTACTAATGGTGTACGCACTGTTCTTGAATATTTTGAAGAATGTAGTAAAACATCTTTTTTCAATAATTTTTCCGACTGTACAAAATCAATAGTGCTTACAAACTCGGTTTTTATGGCATTTAAATTTCTTACAATAGGGTCATTTATCTGAGGAGTAATGATTGGGAAAAAGTGCCAAGGAAAAAAATCAAATTTTGGCTCATTGCCTATCTGGCCGGTTTTAACAGGGATCGAGAGTGCGCTAAGATCCATAACAAGCTCGTTATTTATCCTGAACCCATATTTGAAAAACATATCTGTCAGGTTAAGCTCTCTACTAAGGCCCATAGTCTGATTGCTAAGCTGAAGGCTATCCATGCTTGCTTGAACAGGATCAATCAGCCAAAAAACTTTACCACCACGCATTATATACTGATCAATGATAAATTTATCCTTTTCGCTAAAAGCGGAGTCTGGTTTTGCTATAATAATTGCTTCATATTTGTTACGAACTATGGTTGAAGCCGAATCCGACGAGACTCTGTCGGTTAATGCATTCAGCTTACCATCCAGGATCACCCTTTCGGCCACATAGTATTCATTCAAAGCAACACGTGCGTCAGCAGTTTCATGATTATTTAGCTCGCCATGCCCCTCTATAAAAGCAATTCGCGGCCTATTTTTTGAAACTAACCTTCGTATAGCATCAGCAAGTACAAATTCAAGGTTTTCGATAGAGTTGTTCAAAATCTCATCGGGTGGAGTACCACGTCTGGAGGTTAATAATGATAGAGGTACTTCTCTTCCTTGAAAAGAGACAAGCGCACCAGGAAAAATTATTTTTTGCGAAGTACCCTCTTTTGTCCTTACTTGAAGATCGGTTGGCTCTAAGCCTTTCTCCATCAGTTGACGAAATATCTTTTCTCTCTCTTGACCATCCTGCGATTCGGAGGGATTGACAAATTTAAACTCTATATTTTTATTATAAGCACGAAACTCATTCAACATATCACGTGTTTCCCTTTCCAAGCGTTTGAAGCCGGCAGGATAATCACCATAAAGAAATATTCTGAAAAAGACAAGATCGTCAACATTACCAAGCAGCTTCTTTGTTGCAGGAGAAAGGGTATAACGTTTTTCGGCCGTCAGGTCAAGTCTGAAATAAAGATAAGTACCAATGATATTGATTAACACAATGATCAATAGTCCAGGGATAATTTTGATCAGGCTTACCCTTTTCATGTTTCTCTTTGTCAGTTTTCCTATATCACTGTCCGTTACCATTTTCTACTCTCAAGCGAAAGACGTGTTAATAAAAGAAAAAACGCAATCAGGCTAATGAAATAAATTACATCTCTCGAATCAATTACACCTCGACTCATCGAAATATAATGAGTATTAATACCCATTGCTTTTATAAAAAGATCAATCTGACCAAAAAGTTCGAGTGAATGAATAAAATCAAAGCCGATATAAAAAAATAAGGAAAGAAATACCGCAAGCAAGAAGGAGACAATCATGTTTCCGCTAACTGAAGATGCAAAAAGTCCGATAGCTACAAACCCAGCGCCTAGAAATAGCAGTCCTATATAGGAACCCCATGTACCACCCGTATCAATATTACCAACCGGTAACCCAAGCTGATAAACAGAAAAGAAATAGATAAGGGTAGGAAGCAAAGAAAAGAGAACTAAAATCACACCGGCAAGATATTTGGCTGTAATGATCCGCATATCCGAAAGGGGCTTAGTAAACAAAAATTCGATTGTTCCAAGACGATACTCCTCAGCAAACATACGCATGGTTATAGCGGGAATTAAAAACAAAAATACAAATGGAGCAAGCATAAAAAGGCCCTCAAGGCTGGCAAAACCAAAATCTAAAATGTTAAAATCGGAGGCAAAAAGCCATAAAAAAAGACCATTGACAAGCAAAAACACTGCGATGACAACGTATCCAATAAGCGAACTTAAAAATCCCCTGACTTCCTTTTTAAGTAAGACAAACATAATTATTAACTAATTATCAGAATGCGAAAATAGTATAATTGAATGAAATTAGTCATGAGTGGTTTTGCGATTACTATTCGAGATGACTCTGAAAAGTCGGAGTAGCAAATTTACGCTTTATTAAAAACAGGTTTTAAGCGAGAAAATTTACACGCAAAATATTTAACAAAACAGCAGAGTCTTTACTTAATAACCCTTAAAGATGAAAATTATAGATTAATTCGGAACAGAAAGTTGGTAAAAACTGATGGTAATTATATGGGATAATAAAAAAACAACTTTCAAAGTGGTTCCATAATTTAAATTCCCACTCCGAAAAACGAACGGGGATTTTTTTAAGCCAATCTATAATCTAATCCGAAAGTTACACTACAAAATTAAAAGTTGAAAAAAGCATTCTTTTTACCCTATATCTTAATCTCCCTTTTTAAGTTCTTTGGTCGGCAGAAGCTCTTTATAAATTTTTACTTTTGTCATAAAATAACTTTTTTTTCAAAGTAACAGATAATGAAAAAGGGCAAAATCCCTCATACTTACGTAATTGTTTTTGGGATAGTAGTTTTAGCTGCGGTTTTTACATGGTTCATACCGGGTGGCCAATTTGACCGTAAGAGGGTCAGTATTGGCGAAGGCACACGCGAAGTCATCATGAGCGATTCATTCAGGTATGTAAAAAATACTCCGCAAACATGGCAGATTTTTTCTGCATTATTTGACGGTTTTGAAGACAAGGCGGATATTATTGTCTTTATCCTGATCATAGGAGGCGCTTTCTGGATCATGAACAACAGCAGAGCCATAGACGTTGGTATATATTCATTCCTCAGTTTCACAAAAAAAATTGAACATAAAAAGCTACTGAAACTCATTGGCGTAAACAACATCATTATTATTTTCACTATGTTATTGTTCAGCATTTTTGGCGCTGTGTTCGGAATGAGTGAAGAGACAATTGCGTTTGTAATCATCTTCGTACCGCTTGCTATTCGAATGGGATACGATTCCATTGTAGGTATTAACCTCTGTTATGTTGCTGCAGCCCTGGGTTTCGCTGGTGCAATACTTAATCCGTTCACTATCGGAATCGCACAAGGATTATCTGATCTACCACTTTTTTCAGGTATTGAATATCGCTTTTTCTGTTGGATAATAATCAACATTATCGGCATTGGATGGCTGTTACGCTATGCAGCGAAAGTATTGAAAAACCCAAAACTATCGCCAGTGTATGAAGATGATGCTTATTGGCGAGAAAAAAACACAGTGGTTGCAGAAGATCAAGGTATTATAAAAACCAAAAAATCTACCTGGGTTACATTTTTAATTATTCAAATAGCATTAATACTCTTTTCAATTTCTTATCCTATGACTACCCTAAAGGTGGGAAATTCGGAAATGACATTACCCGCTATCCCAATAATTACAACACTCTATTTAATTTCCAGTATTTTATCTTTTAAAAAAGGCGTTCAATTTTTTGTATTAAACCTTTTGCTATTCACAATCATTTTCTTGATTATCGGTGTGATGGGGTACGAATGGTATGTTATGGAAATAGCTACTCTTTTCTTTGTAATGGGGCTGGCATCCGGAGTAGCAATGAGTTACACTCCAAATCAAATCACCAAGCTTTTCCTTGACGGGGTAAAAGATATTTTGCCTGCTGCTATGATCGTCGGGCTTGCCGGAGGTATTATCATCATCCTTCAAAATGGTAATGTGATAGATACATTACTATACTATGTCTCGAAATCAATGAAAGATACGGGAGAGGTTGGCTCCTTAGGGATGATGTACCTTTTCCAAACACTTATCAATATTGTAATACCCTCAGGTTCGGCTAAAGCTGCTCTGACAATGCCGATAATGTCGCAGTTCTCCGATCTTATCGGTATCTCAAGACAAGCTGCCGTTTTAGCCTTTCAGTTCGGCGATGGCTTTACTAACATGATAACACCTACGTCAGGAGTTTTAATCGGTGCGTTAGGTATGGCAAGAATTCCTTTCGACAAATGGCTAAAATGGATAACACCTTTTATGATTATACTCATCATCCTTGGCTTTTTATTGCTAATACCAACGGTTTTCCTTGATCTCAATGGTTTTTAATAGTGAATTAGTCAATGACAGGCTCTATACTCAGAATTAGGGAGTTTGTTAAAACGATTCCAATTTAGTTTTTACTTAATAAAAATTTTATTGAGTTTTTGGTAATATACAAAGTGCCAGACCTCAGTTTTTTCCAAATTTGAATAAAAAAAACTGCCTCAGTTTTTTTTAAATTCCGAGGCAGCCTGTGTATTTGATGAAGATTCAATTATGCCTTCTCAATTTCTTCGTCAGCATCTTTGTCTTCCTTTGCATCAGCAATCTCATCGGATTGTGAGGCTATAGGTTCAATAACCTCCTCTGTTGCCTCTTCAACGACCTCTTCGACAACCTTTTCAACAACCTCTTCAGGGGCAGCATCTGCTTTAGCTTCAGCAACCTCTTCGGTTTGAGGCGCTTCTGGCAACTTAGCTTTATCAGCAATCTCTTCAATGGCCGCATCAGCTTTTTCAACTTGCTCAGCTACATCTTTATTCAAAGCAAGTTGTTCATCATCTTTTTTAGACTTTGGCTCTTTCTTCTCCTTCTTCTCTTTCTTCTCCTTTTTTTCTTTCTGTTTCTTAGCATACTCTTCGAGTTTACCGCGAGCTTTCTGTTCCATTTCCGACTTTAGCTCAGCAAGGCCGTCGATATCACCAAAGGTAGTTACTTCAAGCGTCTCTTTTATCTTTTTAACAGCCTTTTTAGTTGAGCGTTCAGCTTTTTGTTGCTCTTTCTCTTCTTTCTCTTTTTCTACCTGTTGCAAATCCTGATAGACTCTTGAGTGAGAAAGTATTATTTTTTTATTCTCTTTCGAAAACTCAATCACTTTAAAATCAAGCGATTCATCAGTAGTAGCAATATTACCATTCTCTTTTTGCAGATGTCGTGTTGGAGCAAACCCTTCTACACCGTATGGTAATATAACTAACATACCCTTATCGGTAGGCTGTCCGATCGTTCCTTTATGGATTGAGCCAACAGTAAATACAGTTTCGAAAACATCCCACGGGTTTTCTTCTAATTGCTTATGTCCTAAGCTCAAACGGCGATTTTCTTCATCTACATCAAGAACAACTACTTCTATCTCTTCACCTACTTTGGTAAATTCGGCAGGGTGTTTTATCTTTTTCGACCAAGAGAGGTCTGAAATATGGATCAAACCGTCAACGCCTTCTTCAAGCTCGACAAAAATTCCGAATGTAGTAAAATTACGTACCGTAGCAGTGTGTTTGGAACCGACTTGATAACGAGATTTAATGTTCTCCCATGGATCAGGAATTAATTGTTTCATCCCCAACGACATTTTTCGTTCTTCACGATCGAGTGTAAGAATTACAGCTTCTACGGAATCACCCACTTTCAAGAAATCTTGAGCAGTGCGTAAATGCTGCGACCACGACATCTCGGATACATGCAACAGCCCCTCTACTCCAGGATTTATCTCTACAAAAGCGCCATAATCGGCTATTACAACAACTTTGCCGCTAACTTTATCACCAACTTTTATTCCCTCTTCAAGCGCATCCCACGGATGAGGAGTAAGCTGTTTAAGGCCAAGAGCAATACGTTTCTTGCTGTCGTCGAAATCAAGGATTACAACCTTTATCTTTTCGTCAAGCTGAACTATCTCTTCAGGATGATTAATACGTCCCCACGACAGATCGGTGATGTGAATAAGCCCATCAACACCGCCGAGGTCAATAAACACACCATAAGTTGTGATATTTTTAACAGTACCTTCGAGCACCTGGCCTTTTTCGAGCTTCGAAATAATTTCGGCTTTCTGCTGCTCAAGCTCACGTTCGATAAGCGCTTTATGAGAAACAACAACGTTTTTAAATTCATGATTGATCTTTACAATCTTGAATTCCATCATTTTATCAACATAAATATTATAATCGCGTATGGGCTTCACGTCAATTTGAGAACCTGGGAGAAAAGCCTCAATGCCGAAAATATCCACAATCAACCCGCCCTTAGTCCTGCTTTTCACATAGCCATTGATAATCTCTTCGGCTTCAAATGCCTGATTTACACGTTCCCACGATTTCAATAGCCTTGCCTTTTTATGCGACAACAACAGCTGACCTGTTTGATCTTCCTGACTTTCAACATATACTTCAATGGGATCACCAACCCGAATATTTGGATTATAGCGGAGTTCGCCTTTTGGAATAACACCATCGGATTTAAAACCGATATTAACCACAATCTCTCGATCGGTAATTCCGGAAATCGTGCCTTCAACCACTTCATGTTCGGCAATAGTACTAAAGGTTTTGCTATAAAGCTCTTCAAGCTTCTGGCGCTCTTCGCCGGTGTAAGTCTGTTCAATTTTTCCTTTGGCACTCCAGTCAAAATTTTCATCTGGCTTTAATGGTGTGCGATAGATGTTTTTTTCAACATCACTTGTTTTTTCGGATTCCACAACGGGTTCTTCAGTTGTAGTCTCAGCTTTTTCAACTTCTGTTGGGGGTTCCAGGGCAATCTCGTCTTTTGGAGAATCAACTTCTTCCGGGGTTTCTACAGCACTCTCATCTTTCGGTATATCAACTTCTTCTGGAGTTTCTACAGCACTCTCATCTTTCGGCATTTCAGCTTCTTCCTTACCAACCTCTTCAGAAGTCTCTACTTCATTGGCTTTAGTTGCCTTAGGTTGTTCAACCTGTAAGCTTTCATCAATCGGAGTTGACTGATCTTGAGGCTCCTGGTTGTTTGTTTCTTGTTCGTTAGTCATTAAAAATTTGTTAAGGATACCGCCTTATTATCCAGATTAATAATTATTTTAAACTATGCAAATGAATGATTTTTAGGCGTTAAAAGCATCATTTGCAATTGGGGTGCAAAAGTAGATAAATTTCAATCACACGAATTATCGAATATCATTTATTTACTTTAAAATCTCTATTATTCGTACTATCTACTTGAAATTTAAGATTATAAGTTATTCAAATCTTAGAATTATTTTTTAAGCAACCAGCTTTTTTTTGTTAATGGGAAAGATATTTAACTACAAGCGTACTAATATTTTCTTCAATAAAATCAATTGTTCAAAAAAAGAAGGTTTTCTCTTGAACAATTAGGATTAAAACACAATACTCCGTGGTTACTATTATTCCATTAATTCGCTCTTTTGTTTTTTCAAAACAACAGTATTTGGATTTCGGTTGAGGTAGCTTTTTAAAATTGAATGGACATGCTTATTTTCAGGGAAGTTTTTTACGCAATCGGAATAATAATCGAATGTATCATAGCCATTGACTTCTTTCGCAGTAAAACCAAAACCTACATAACGGTTGTTTTCAACTTTCACTACTGAGCATTCGTCTTCGTCTCTCCCCTCACCCAAGAGCAGAAAATCAGATTGAGAAAAGCTAAAACGATCTATAATACCTTGCACACGAAGGTTATAGGTACTTGAACTCTCCTCCCCTACACATGCGCCACGGCATTCGTGTAACTTGTATTGGAAACAAGACCCTTTGGTTTCATATAATCCGCAAAACTTCTGGCATAGCTGATACTTCTCGCACAAATCAAAAAGAAAATTTTTAGCGCTTTGCAACGAATTAAATGTAGTCAAAGGCGCTGCACAACATTCATCTTCAATTTTTTGTAAATAAAACTGGATATAACCATTTTCATTCTTAAAATAATAAAGGCCATAGTTATATAATGCCCGCCTTTGTGCACGATTGTAAACAGGTTTATATTTAAGTATTTCATGAGCTTCAAAAAGCAGCGCTATCAGCTCATTACCGGTAAGCTCCCAGTCCACTGCGGCCAACTTGTTTTTCATCTCCAATGCCCGTTGGTTCATGGAATTGGTTAGGTGTGCAATTACCCTTTCTCTAATATTTTTACTTTTTCCGATATAAACAATATTTTGATCAGCATCAATAAAATAGTACACACCTGTTTTTTCAGGTAAAGCATTAATCATTTCAGGTTTAAGGCTGCTATTATTTCCGCTAAACGGCAGTTGGCTTAGATTAGGGTCTATTTTCAACAGTATATCAAAAAGCACGGCAGTTGCTTTGGCATCACCAAGTGCACGGTGCGGATGCAGATTTGGGATATTTAACTCACGGCAAAGATTGCTAAGGCTATATGATCGTTGATGAGGTATTAGCTTTCGACTTAGTTTAACAGTGCATAGTTTCTGGCGATTAAAATCGTAACCTAATGCCTTAAATTCATGACGTAGAAAATTATAATCGAAACTTGCATTGTGTGCCACTATAGTACAATCCTGGGTAATTTCAACGATTTTGGCAGCTACCTCATAAAACTTTGGAGCCTCTTCAACCATCCTGTTGTTGATACCGGTTAGTTGTGTGATGTAATATGGAATTTTTTGTTCGGGATTAATGAGCGTTGCAAACTCATCAACGATTGCTTTACCATCATGGATGAGAATAGCTATTTCAGTGATTTTACCATTTTTGTAGCTTATTCCGGTTGTTTCGATATCTAAAATAGCATATTTCATCTGACCAGTTAGTTCAGCCCCGGATCAGAAGGGTAGTTTGTCCATTTAGAGTATTCAGCTCCCAAGTCAATAAGGCTCGACTTCCATATACCAGCAGGGTCGGCTTTCATTATCTGATCGGCATCAAGAGCTGAAACAGCCCATGAATTTCTTTGCAGCTCGCTATCTAATTGATTTGGAGACCAACCTGAATAACCAATAAAAAAACGAATATTATCATTATTAAAACGACCAATAGTGATATAGGATTTTATCTGCTCAAGGTCTCCACCCCAGTACAATCCTTCCATAATCTCCATACTACCATCAATCTCAACCCCTAAGGTGTGAATAAAAAACAGACTATCAGCGCTAACCGGCCCGCCAAGATAAACAGTAGCATTAAAATCAGGAAAATCCTTTACCACCTCACCAAATCCCATTGCAAGCGGCTTATTGATTATGACGCCAAAAGAGCCCTCTTTGTTATGCTCGGCAAGCAAAATGACCGACCTATGAAAATAATAATCATAGAGAAAAGGCTCGGAGATAAGTATTCTTCCGCGTGCCGGACGTGTGTTGTTAGTCTTTATCTTTATCAGGTCATCAAAGTTTTCCATCTTGCAAAATTAATTTCTTTAATTTTGGTTATTTAACTTGTCGAAACAAATATATAAATAATTTGCAATGCTGGTTCAGCAAAATCAAAGCCATTTTGATAATTTAAGAAAAAATTTCACTCACTTATATTATAGAGGCTTCAGCATTGAAACTAAAAACGATCATATCAGGGTTAAGTACCATTTCAATTTGTCGGATAAATACAATTTCTATCCACAATTAAACATTCCTCTGAAATCAAGCTCAAGCAAAATTTTAAACATCTCTTTTTTGGAAAACCTTTCTTTTCAAATCGGCATGATAGAGCTGATTAGTTATTGGAAAGCAGCATGTCCTCAAAAGGTTGTTGTTGACGCCGGATATCTATGTGATTTTCAGATCGAATGGTGGAAAAATGTTTACTTTAAAGGCTTGGGCGAATTTTTCTATGTAAATGGTATCGAAACTAATATTCACGAATTTTTGAATATCGAAATCAACAGTTCAAAAGAGTATGAAATGGAGGAGGTTGAAGTTGGTAATAGGATTCTTATTCCGATAGGTGGCGGAAAAGATTCGGCGGTAACACTCGAACTTTTAAAAAAGTCAGGTTTCGAAATTATTCCTTTTATTCTTAATCCACGAGCCGCATCTTTAGCCACTGCCATAACGTCAGGTTTTGACCAGAAACAGATTTTTACCATCTTCCGCACTCTCGACCCTAAGCTTTTAGAGCTTAACAAACAAGGCTTTTTAAACGGGCATACTCCTTTTTCGGCATTATTAGCCTTTATCAGCCTGCTGGCAGCCTCACTTTCAGGAAGCCGTTACATTGCACTTTCAAACGAATCCAGTGCAAACGAGCCCACCATTCCAGGAACTCAAATCAACCATCAGTATTCCAAATCAATAGATTTTGAAAATAATTTCAGAAGATATGCAAATCAATATCTAACCCAAAACATTGAATATTTCAGTTTTCTAAGACCATTGAATGAACTGCAGATAGGCAAGCTTTTCGCAGCTATTCCAGATCAGCATCCTCATTTTAAAAGTTGCAACGTAGCAAGTAAAACCGATTCGTGGTGCTGCAAATGCCCAAAATGCCTCTTTACATGGATAATTCTCTCGCCTTTCATGGAAGAAGAAAAACTCGTCAAAATATTTGGAACTAACTTATTCGACGACATTACTTTACTTCCTGTTTTAAATCAACTTACCGGGCAGGCTTCCGAAAAGCCTTTTGAATGTATCGGAACCACCGATGAAACAAATATGGCTTTGGCGATGACAATTAAAAAAAGATACAACACTAAACTACCCGCTCTTCTTAAACATTATCATCAGTCGGTTGAAGCAGGAAAACAGAATGACCCCTCATTTGAAATTATACTGAAAGAGTTAAATAGAGATAATTTCGTACCCATTCAATTCATGAAAATATTGAAGGAAGCAATCGGATGAAAGAGCTATTGAGGAGATACATAAAAGATAAAAAGGTTCTTATCCTTGGATTTGGCCGAGAGGGCAGGTCAACAATCCGGTTGTTGCAATATTTTTTCCCCTCTCTTAAGATGGCTATCGCCGATAGAAATCCGGGCTTGCCGCTAACCGAAGTTGAAAATGAAAAAGTATCAGAACTCTTTCTTGGCAAGGATTATTTAAATGCATTAGGCTGGGCAGATATAGTTTTCAAATCTCCCGGTATTAATCTTGGAAAAAGCATTGATAGTTCAATCAAACAAAAAATCGTCTCACAAACCTCCCTTTTTCTTGAAAAATATTCCACCCAAACAATTGGAATTACCGGCACAAAAGGGAAGAGCACCACAGCAAGCCTCACCTATCATATACTCAAAGAAGCAGGCAAAGAAGTAGTTTTGGTTGGAAATATCGGTATTCCACCTTTCGATCTACTCCAAAATATTAGTCGGAAAAGCACAATAATTTTCGAAATCTCAGCACACCAGCTTGAGTATATTAACCACTCCCCACATATTGCCGTTTTGCTCAATATTTTTCAGGAGCATTTAGATTATTTCTCCTCGATGGACGATTACTCTTCAGCAAAATTCAATATTGCAAAATATCAGCAAACAAACGACTTTTTAATATTTGACAATTCGAATTTGATTATAAAAAAACTGCTATCAGATTACAAGTACAATGGACAAAAGATAGCCATTCAACTATCAGACAAAATTTATGATGCACGAAACCAAACGATACATATTGCAGGATTACAAGAGCCAATCTGCGTTAAAAACAGTATGCTGCATGGTCGCCACAATCTTAAAAACATTATTATAACAGCATCAATTTTATCGAAAGCCGGACTACAAGCGAAAGATATCGAAAGAGGGCTTCCTACATTCAAACCATTGGAACATAGGTTAGAAGATTTAGGTGTTGTAGCAGATATTCGATTTATCAACGATTCCATCTCTACCATACCCGAATCCACAATTGAAGCTATTCACACTTTACTTGACGTTGACACCATCATTCTGGGCGGTCATGACAGAGGGGTTAACTATAATAAATTAGTAAACCTATTAGCTGATTCGGCTATCCGGAATTTGATCTTTATGGGCGGCGCCGGAGAAAGGATGATGAGGCTGTTTGCTAAAAAGAATAGACCTACAAAAAACCTGTTCTTTGTCAATCGTATGAGTGAAACGGAAAAAATAATTGTTGATTACACCCAAAAGGATAAAATCTGCCTTCTCTCGCCGGCTGCTGCCAGTTACGATCAGTTTAACAATTTTGAAGAACGGGGTAGGGCTTTTAAAGCGATGATAAATAGTATAAAAGAAAAACACGAGCTTCCCGACAAGGACAACCCGTGAGTTTCCTCAATGATTCTTATGTAAGATAAGTCTATTTCTTTGTTGCTTTGGCTGCTTTGGCCGTTTTGGCTTTTGGTTTCTCTTCAGCCTCTACCACTGGAACTACAGCAGCCTTTGAAGTTTTTCTCGGCCTTCTCTTACCGTATGTCCCAAGTACAATCTTACCTCTCTTTGTTTTACGATCGCCTTTTCCCATAAAAATTAAAATTTTAAATAAACAAAAATATTTTTAGGCGGCAAAATTAGCCATTTTAAGAAAACAAAGCCTATAGTATTTCACCAACAAACTAATTTGATTTGCTTACACCGAATTATTGTAAATTTTAACCATGCTTTAATAGTTTGACATCTTTTTTTTTATCAAATTTTTCGCAAAGACATATAGCAGGCTTGTGTGCATAATAAAAAGACAGCCCTATCTCCACTTAATGATTCAGCCTAAATGCAAAACCAAGCCTAAAACTCATTTTTAACAACCATTTCCGAAATTTCTTTGTAATCCATATCAATAAAAACAATTTAATAATAATAAAAAGTCTTTACTGAATAGAAAAATCCAAAGATGATTATCAAGAAAACACAGAAGATGAATTCTATTGAGGAAACAAAAAATTCTTTTTACATAACTCTCAGAAACAGGATTAAAATTTGTAAGAATTATTCTACATACTGAATACTGAATTGCAATTGATTAACAGATATTTTTTTTCATCAAACACTAGTATCAATCACTGCAATAATTGAGAGTTATATTAATATAAAGTTACCTCTACCTCCATACAAAATTGCCTGTCGTTAGCATAATAATTTCAATTACCTGCGTTTTATCAGGAATAAATCAATGTTGGATTTTGCCTATGGAATTTGTTAACCCTTTGTTTTTATATGGTCTTGCTGCAATAGCTATTCCTATTGTTATCCATCTGTTTAATTTCAGGAGGTTTAGGAAGGTCTATTTTACTAATGTAAGGTTTTTGGAGGAGCTTCAACAGAAGACTCAGAAGCAGTCGCAGATCAGGCATCTGCTCGCGTTGCTTATGCGTATTCTTGCCATTGCGTCATTAGCGCTTGCTTTTGCACAGCCTTACATCCCCACCTCTGATGCTTCCATGAAACAGCAAGCTCGCAATGCGGTGAGCATATACATTGATAATTCATTTAGCATGGGACTTACCTCCTCGCAAGGGGCGCTTCTCGACGAAGCATTGGGTAAGGCACGCGAGGTGGCAATGGCTTACGGCACAACTGATGTATTTCAGCTTCTGACAAATGATTTTCAAGGCGTTCATCAGCGATTTGTTAATCGTCAGGAGTTCCTTCAATTGTTAGATGAAGTGGAAATTTCGCCCGCCAGGAAAATGATTTCTGAAGTCATGCATCGTCAAGCAGACCTGTTTCATGAAAACAGATACGAAAGCCGGATAGCTTGTCTGATTTCTGACTTTCAGAAAAATATAACCGATGTTGATCAGATAAAACCCGATACCACAATTAATGGATTCTTGATTCCGGTAGAAGCCATAGAAAAGAGTAATCTTTATATTGATAGCGCCTGGTTCGATGCGCCTGCCTTTAGATTAGGGCAACTGATAAAACTGAATGTAAAGATCAAAAGCGCCTCAGATCAGGATTTTGAAAAAGTTCCGGTTAAACTTACCATTAATGGCCAGCAAAGAGCTATTACCAGCTTCGACCTTAATGCAGGGAAAGAGATCGAACTGGAGCTACCCTTTACAATTTATGAATCGGGGATACAATACGGAACACTCGAAATAACCGATTTTCCAATCACCTATGACGACCTTCTCTACTTTACTTTCGACGTCAAGGAGCTGATTCCGATACTTGCCATAAACGCTGACGAAGAGAGCCTTTATCTAAACTCATTATTTCAAAACGATTCCTCTTTTTTCTTTCAAAATGAAGCAGAAAACAGGCTTGACTATTCCTCCTTCTCAAGATATAACCTTATCATCCTCAATGGACTTAACAAAATATCTTCGGGTTTGACTATCGAGCTGAACAAGTTTGCAGAAACGGGTGGCAGTATCGCTATATTTCCTGGCGAGGAAGCAGACCTTGACAGTTATCGTCAGCTTTTTATAAGTCTGAATACATCTTTTTTAGCAGATAAAATAACGAGCGATACAAGAGTGGCTGGTATAAATACCCTTTCGAGCATTTATGATGATGTGTTCGAGTCGGTTCAGGAAAATATTGACCTGCCTAAAGTAACTTCGTACTATCTGATTCGGCGGCCTACCGGCTCGATGATGGAGAACCAACTCGACCTGCTGAACGGTGATATCTTTATGGGTAGCGAGCCAGCAGTAAATGGGATGCTTTACCTCTTTGCGGTGCCTTTAAACCATGAATGGTCAAACTTTGTTAAACACGCCATGTTTGTGCCAACGCTCTACAAAATTGGCCTGCTTAGCCAAGGAGCATCTGTGATATACCATACAGCGGGAGAAAATGAGAGAATCACCATAAATAAAAGCCAAAGTGTGGGTGATCAGATCTTTAAAATCAGAAGTACAAACAAAGATTTTGAAGTAATCCCCGAAATACGCTCGCTCTTTTCGCAAACAGAAATATTTACCCAGAATCAGATAAAGGAAGCAGGGCACTATAAAGTGGTGTATAATGACGAAACACTTGCAGGATTAGCCTTTAACTATAACAGAAAAGAGTCGGATCTGGATTTTTATTCACGTGCCGACCTTGCGAAGATGGTTACCGACAGAGGACTGACTCATTTTCAGGTAATAAAGCCAACTGACAAATCGCTCACAGAAGTTATTGATGAACTAAGTGCCGGAATAAAGCTCACAAAACTTTTTATTAGTCTTGCCCTTGCCTTTTTGCTTGGAGAGATACTTCTATTGAGATTTTTAAAATAAAACATAACATCATGCGAATTTTAGCCAACGAGTCTTTAGGACTTATTATAGACATACAGGAAAAGCTCTATCCATTCATCAAAGATAATGAACAGATAACACGCAATACAGCTATCCTTATCGAAGGATTGAAAGCTATCGGTGTGAATATTATGGTAACTGAACAATATCCAAAGGGCTTGGGTTTTACCATTGAACCTCTGAAACAATTGGTAAGCGATATACCGGTAATTGAAAAAACCGCCTTTAGCTGTTGCGATGATCAGCTTTTTAGTAAAGAATTCAGCAAACACCAGATAAAAAATGTCATCATTGCAGGGATCGAAACTCATGTTTGTGTATTGCAAACTACTATTGACCTGCTAAAACAAGGTTATCAGCCAGTGGTAATCGAAGATTGCGTCGGATCAAGAAGTTTAAATGACAAAGCCCTTGCAATAGAAAGAATGCGACAAGAGGGAGCTATCATCTCTACCTATGAATCTATTTTATTTGAACTATTAAGATTCTCGGGAACCGACGTGTTTAAAAAAATTTCCAAGTTGGTGAAGTAACCCCTATAAATTTTTTGCAACTGATCTTAGGAAAATTTCAGCTACCTTTGTCGCTGATCGGTAATTAACGTTGTTTATAGGAGTTAAACGAAATCCTATTTTAAACATTTAACATTGCAAGGCAAAAATCTCTAAATCGTAAAATGGACGAAATTCTGAAAGATCATCATGAGCATGAGCCGGTTTCGGCAAATATATATAGTAACGATCATTCTGGTCAATTCAAGGCTAGCGATGGTAATTACAGAATTACTGCGCTCGATGGTATGTACGAAAACTGGTTTCTCGATTATGCTTCGTACGTTATCTTGGAGCGCGCAGTGCCGGATGTAACCGATGGATTAAAACCTGTTCAGCGCCGTATCCTTCATGCCATGTACGAGATGGACGATGGCCGGTATAATAAAGTGGCCAACATAATCGGGCAAACGATGAAATACCATCCGCATGGCGACGCCTCCATTGGAGATGCATTAGTACAGTTAGGGCAAAAAGATCTTCTTATTGATACACAAGGTAACTGGGGTAATGTTCTTACTGGCGATGGCGCTGCTGCACCGAGATATATCGAAGCCAGACTGTCGAAATTTGCACTTGAAGTAACTTTTAATCCGAAAACCACACAATGGACAAGCTCTTACGACGGACGTAACAAAGAACCGATACTGCTGCCGGTTAAGTTCCCGCTACTTTTGGCGCAAGGTGTTGAGGGTATAGCAGTAGGACTGGCTTCTAAAATATTGCCACACAACTTTAACGAACTTATTGACGCATCTATAAAATACTTACAGGGAAAAGAGTTCGAAATACTACCCGACTTTCCGGGTGGCGGCTTAGCGGATTTTTCAAAATATAACCTTGGAATACGTGGAGGTAGAATAAGGGTTAGAGCAAGAATAAAAATTGAAGATAAGAAAAACCTTACTATTACCGAAATACCTTTCGGCGCCACTACATCAAGCCTGATTGACTCTATAATTGCAGCTAACGATAAAGGGAAAATAAAAATTAAAAAAATTGACGATAATACTGCCGACAAAGTTGAAATACAGATACAACTACAATCAGGAGTATCGCCCGATCAAACTATTGACGCTCTTTATGCCTTCACTAATTGCGAAATTGCCATCTCACCCAACTCTTGTGTAATTTACAACGGAAAACCGCACTTTATGGGAGTGGACGAGATATTGAAAATCTCAGCCGACAACACCGTGAATCTCCTTAAAATGGAGCTTGAGATAAGGAAAAGTGAACTTGAAGAACAATGGCATTTCTCTTCATTAGAAAAAATCTTTATCGAAAAACGAATCTATCGCAATATTGAAGAGTGCGAAACGTGGGAAGCAGTTATCACTGCAATTAACAAAGGCCTGACGCCATATAAAAATCTCTTTAAAAGAGAGATCAACAAAGAAGATATAATAAAACTAACCGAAATAAAGATAAAACGGATATCAAAGTACAACTCTTTTAAGGCTGATGAAATCATTAAAAATATAGAATTGGAGCTTGAAGAGGTCGAAAATCATCTTCGACATCTGATTGATTATGCCATCAATTATTTTAAAGCGATAAAGAAAAAGTATGGACCCGGCAAGGAGCGATGTACCGAGATAAGAAACTTCGATACTATCGAAGCCAAACTTGTTGCGGCCACCAATGAAAAACTCTATGTAAACCGTGAAGAAGGATTTGCCGGTACCGGCCTGAAAAAAGATGAATACATCTGCGACTGCTCCGATATTGACGACATAATAGCTTTCAGAGAGGACGGGACATATATGATAACTAAAGTTTCACCCAAATTTTTTGTTGGAAAAAGCATAATTCATATTGATGTTTTCAAGCGAAATGATAAGCGGACAATCTACAACGCTATATATCGTGACGGCAAGAACGGCAATACCTACGTGAAACGTTTTGCTGTTACAGGAGTTACACGCGATAGAGAGTATAACCTTACTAAAGGCACCCCTGATAGCAGAGTACTCTATTTATCGGCTAATCCAAACGGCGAAGCTGAAATAGTAAATGTACTGCTAAAACCTAAACCGAAGCTGAGAAAAACATCTTTCGACTTTGATTTTAGCGATTTAAATATCAAAGGGCGAAACACACAAGGAAATATCCTTACCAAAAACTATGTGCGTAAAGTTACAATAAAAGAGGAGGGGATATCTACCCTTGGCGCAATGGATATATGGTTTGATGATAGCGTAAAACGACTGAATACCGAGGAACGCGGTAAATACTTAAATGCATTTAAAGGAAGCGACAAAATAGCTACTCTGATGCAATCAGGAGAATACAGACTTACCGGGTTCGACCTTAGCACACATTTCGATCCCGACCTGATTCACATCGAAAAGTATGATCCCGAAAAGGTGTTTACCGCTATCTATATCGAACCGAAAACAGGCCTTCATTATCTAAAAAGATTTACCCTTGAAGAGACTGACAAAAAAATAAACTTCGTAAGCGACAACCCCGAAGCAAAGCTTGTTACAATTTCGGAACACAGCAGGCCCAACCTCGAAGTATTCTTCGACCACAAAAGAAATGAAAAACAAATAGATACACAAACGATTAATGTAGAGGAGTTTATCGCAGTAAAAAGTTATAGGGCGAAAGGCAAGAGAATCTCTAATCACTTTATTAAAACCGTTAAATGGCTTGAACCTTTAGAAGATCAAGACAATGAAACCGGTGCCCCAACCCCTGATTTCGACAATGATCCGGTTGAAGATAATGATATAAATGAAGTAAA
>JAAYWF010000127.1 GCA_012516825.1 Lentimicrobium sp.
CGACCTCGCCCGGCAACCATGTTACTTTCGATGGTTGCTGAACTTGTCGAAGTACGGGCTCAGTCATGTACTTCAAGTACGCTCCTTTGCCCTCAACCTCAGCGCCTTGTATTTGAATACTTCTAAGATGCCTTGTTGTTTTTTAGTTAAATATTTGTTCTGATACAGTCCCATTCGGTTATCCATTTACAGCCTTTTCGTATGGTATTCGTTTTATAATTGATCTGCCAAGGGTTATTTCATCGGCGTATTCCAATTCATCTCCAATAGCCACACCACGGGCAATGGTGGTTATCAGCACTTTGAAATCTTTAATTTTCCGATAGATATAAAAGCTTGTTGTATCGCCTTCGATAGTAGCTGGGAGCGCTAAAATCACCTCGCTGATTTCGTTTTGTGAAAGTCGCTCCACTAATAGGTCAAAAGTCAGATCGTTAGGGCCTATGCCTTCCATTGGCGAGATGATCCCCCCTAACACATGGTAAAGCCCGTTGAACTGGGATGTCTTTTCAATGGCCATAACATCTCTTATATCCTCCACTACACATATTACTGAGTTTTTTCGCCGAGGGTTGCTACATATCATACAAACCTCTTGATCGGAGATGTTGTTGCATATCCTGCAATGCCGAATATCTTTTCTCATTTTAACAAGCGAATCGCTTAGCTTTTCAACATCATCCACACTTCCTTGCAGCAAATGTAAGGCTAACCGTAATGCTGTTTTACGGCCTATCCCCGGCAATTTCGAGAGTTCATCCACAGCCTGTTCTAATAGTTTCGACGAATAAGCGCTCAAATCAATAGTTTTATATTTAGTTGCAAAAGTAGTTTTTTATGAAGAGAACAAGGGTTTTTAAATAGAGATGATTTCGTGTTAACTAACACAAAGCCTTTATGTGCTAAACTGATTTTATGGAAGATACCCCTGACGCTAAATCGTTTATGATTTTATCAAGGGTATGCCTTGTGATAAAGCAGCAACCCCTGATCAGAATAGTGAAGAGGGGTGTTGCCGCTCGTTTTGTTATTAATTAAATTATTAATTCAGATGTTCTAAAAGTCCGCTTCTTTCTAAGAAAGGCTCGATTGAAGGCTCGTGGCCGCGGAACTTCGAATATGCCTCCATGCCTTCCCATAGGCTGTTTTCGGCTAAAATATATTTTCTGAATTTAGCTGCCAGCTCTTGATTATAGAGATCGCCCGATTCTTTGAAAGCTGCAAAGGCGTCGGCATCTAAAACACCAGCCCAACGATATACGTAATAACCGGCAGCATATCCCGAACCGAAAATATGGTTAAAGTTGGTTGTGCGGTAGCGTGGAATGATCTCTTTTATCAGTCCTATTCGATCCAATGTCTCTTTTTCAAACTCATTGACGTCGGTTTGGTCTGTTACTGCTAATGTGTGCCAGTCCATGTCGAGAATTGCGGCAGCCAGGTATTCGGCATTTTCGAAACCTTGGTTAAAATATTTGCTGTTTTGTAACTTGTAAATCAATTCATCGGGCATTGGTTCGCCGGTTTGATAATGGATGGCATAAGTTTTTAATAATTCCGGATCGCTAGCCCAGTTTTCTAAAATTTGTGAGGGCAGTTCGACAAAATCGCGCGGCACGCTCCTGCTGGTACGGTTGTATTTGCCGTTTGCAAAGAGGTTGTGTAGTGCATGCCCGAATTCGTGGAAGTATGTAGTTGTCTCATCCCAGCTTAACAGAGCGGGTTGGCTTTCGGTAGGCCGTGTAAAGTTCATCACCATAGTAACTATTGGAGATACCCTCTCACCATTTTTCCATGAGCCGCTGCGATATGTGCCGCACCAAGCTCCACCTCTCTTTCCAGGTCTGGGGTACGGGTCAATGAAGAGTAACCCAAGATGACTGCCGTCATTGTCTTTTACTTCAAAAGCCTCAACTTCAGGGTGATAAACCGGAACATCCGTGCGCTTTTGATATGTAAGCCCGTAGAGGTTATTGGTAAGCTTGAAGATCCCTTCGCGTACGTTGTCGAGGGTAAGATATTGCTTGAGTTCATCTTCGTTTAGGTCATATTTTTCTTTACGAACCAGTTCGGCATAATACCACCAGTCCCACGACTCTAACTGGAAGCCGTTCCCTTCACGATCAATTATAGCCTGTAATTCGTCCCGCTCACTTTTTGCCCTGGCAATGGAAGGCTCCCATACTTTGTAAAGGAACTCATATACGTTTTCCGGGGTTTTAGCCATCTGATCGCTGATAAAATACTCCGCATAATTTTTGTAACCTAATATCTCGGCCATTTTTTGACGAAGCTGCATCAACTCGATGAATGGCTTTTTGTTATCTGTTTTATTGTTGTTATCCCCACGCATATAGTATGCACGATAGAGCTTTTCGCGCAGGTCGCGGCGTTCGGAGAACTGCAAGAAGGGTATCCAGCTTGGTTTGGCAAGAGTAAACACCCATTTTCCTTCGTTGCCGGAGTTTTTCGCTTCATCGGCGGCAGCATCAATTACTGAGGGCGGCAGGCCTGCAAGGTCTTCCTCATTGTCAATTATTAATTTGAAATCATTGTTTTCGGCTAAAAGATTTTGACCTAACTCAAGCGATAGCATTGATAAACGTTCGCTTAAAGCTTTCAGCTCATTGCGTTGCTCTTCGGGTAGAGCAGCCCCATTTCTGGCAAAATCGTCATAAATTTTTTCAACTAATCTGTTTTGTTCCTGATCAAGATTGAGCTCGGCACGTTGCTCATAAACAGTTTTTATTTTTTCAAAAAGTTGCTGATTGAATCTGATTTCATTTCGATGGGCAGTGAGTAAGGGTGTTGTTGTTTTTGCAAGCTCTTGCATCTCGGGTGAAGTGTTTGCGCCGTTAAGTCCGCTAAAAATAGATCCAATTTGGCTAAGTAGCTCACCCGACTTGTCAAAAGCAACGATCGTATTGTCGAAATCTGCTGGCTCATCGTTGTTCACTATGGCATCAATCTCTGACTGATGCACTTTTATTGCCTCCTCAAATGCAGGAAGATAATGGTCAATGGTGATTTTGTCGAAGGGTGGAGAGCCAAAAGGAGCAGTGAATTCGCTCAACAGTGGATTCTCTTGTTTCGGTGCGCAGTTCTGCAGCATAATACCTGTTATAATTAAAATTGATAAAAATAAGTACCTCATAATTAAATATTTAAGAAAGATTTATATAAATGATAGCGTTAAGATAATTTCAAAAACATTGCAAAAGTAATGAAAGCTTTTAAGAAAACTTAGCCAAATAGGATATTCTGGCATTTGAGCAGAATGTCGAAATTGTTAGTTTATAACTATCCTTTTATTATTGAGTTTTGTATTTGAACCATTTCGCCATATCCATTTTTCAAATTACGAAATTAGATGTTAAACATTGTTAGATAATGGAAAAAAACAATGGCTAACAATTCCATTAATTTTAATGAAACTTTCAAATTATAAACTTGCGCTTAAAACGTTTTTCGTTATTTGGCAGTGAATGTTTTTATTTAAGCCATTTATCTAACCAATTAAAAAATGTTCTTTGCCACAGTATGGCATTTTGTGGTTTTAGTACAAAGTGATGTTCATCCGGGAAGAACAGGAATTCGGCTGGCACGCCGCGCAGTACTGCTGCATTAAATGCTGCCATTCCCTGTGTATATACAACACGGTAGTCGTGTTCGCCGTGAATAATGAGTATTGGAGTATCCCAGTTTTGTACGTAATGATGCGGCGAATGTTTAAATGTGCTTTGTGCCGTTTCATTGTTAAAATCCCAGAATGGGCCGCCCATATCCCAGTTGACAAACCACATCTCTTCCGTCTCTAAGTATTGCGTCTCTTTGTTGAATATCCCGTCGTGAGCGATGAATGCTTTGAATCGCCCTTGGTGATTTCCGGCTAAATAAAATACTGCATGTCCGCCGGCGCTTGCTCCTACAGCTCCTAATCTCTCCTTATCTACAAAAGGTTCTTTTGCCATTATATCAATAGCTGTAAGGTAGTCTTGCATTGACTTTCCGTGATAGTCTCCGCTGATTTGCTCTTGCCATGCCTGCCCAAACCCGGATACTCCTCTTCTGCTTGGCGCAACGATGATATAGTCGTGGGCAGCCATTATCTGAAAGTTCCAGCGATAGTGAAAATCCTGACTTAACGGCCCTTGTGGCCCTCCTTTACAATATAATAGAGCCGGATATTTTTTTGTAGAATCAAAATGAGGAGGGTAAATAATCCACGTTAACATCTGCTGACCATCGTGGGTGGTCATCCATCGTCCTTCGGTCTTGCCCATTGTCAGTTGATCCAGCAATTCCTTATTTGTAAATGTGATCTGACGCTCCTCACCGGTTTGTATGTCGAAGGCAAAAAGCTCGGTTGGCAGAGCCATACTCTGTTTTTGTCCTATGAGCACATCCCCGGCAATGGCAATAGTTTTGATGTCATGCAATCCTTCTGTAATTCGACGTATTGAATTATTGGTAAGCTGATAATGATATATCTGATGTGTTCCCTGAACGTCGCAGATAAAATAGATAGATTCACTATCGTTGCTCCAGACGTAGTCCCTGACATCAAGGTCGAGTGATTGGGTGGCGTAAATTTTTTCGTTTGTTTGCAGGTCAATGAGAAATAGTCTGTTTTGATCGGATTCGTAGCCATCGCGTTCCATACTTTCCCATGCAAGGTATTTACCATCCGGCGAAAAGGTGGGGGCCATATCGTATCCCATCATACCTTCGGTGATGTTGGTAGTTTCTCCCGTTTCTATGTTATATAGATAGATATCTGAATTGGTGGAGAGAGTAAAGTCTTTCCCGGTTTTTTTCTTGCAAGTATATGCAATAGTTTTACTGTCGGGGCTCCATGCCACCTCTTCCATTCCGCCGAATGGCTTTGTAGGTGAGTCGTAAGGCTCTCCATCGAGGATGTCTTTATCATTGGCGATCTCTTTTCCATTGTAATCAGCAATAAAGATATGGCTTATTGACTCTACCCAGCTATCCCAATGTCTGTACATCAAATCGTTGTTGAGCTTGCCTGTGGCGAGCGGAAGGTCTTTGTACAGATCTTCGAATTGATTCTTTTTCGGGAGTTCTTTTGAGTATAGTATTTTAGTTTGATCGGGCGAATACTGAAACCCTGTGATCCCATCCTCTACATTGGTGATTTGTTGTTTTCCGCTACCGTCAGGGTTTACCTCCCAAAGCTGCGGTGTGCCGCTTTCTGAGCTTATAAATCCTATTTTTTTGCCATCCGGCCGCCAAATAGCGTTAAATTCACTTTTTACTGAAGTAGTAATGCGCTTCAGGCCGCTGCCATCAACGTTAATGGTGTATAATTCGCGGTTCCCTTTATTATCTTCGATGCTATAGTAGGTAACACCATATAAAAGTGTTGTAGCATCGGGCGATACCTTTACATCGCTAACTCTACCAAACGCCCAAAGCACTTCCGGAGTTATACGGTCGTTAGTAAGAGTGATTGACGGTTTTTCGATGATCTTTTCCGTAGCGGATTGTTGATCTACCGTTTGTTGGCAAGCAAAAACGCTGAAGGCAATTGATATTGCCATAAACCATTGGAGCTTTTTCATGTATTTCTTTTTTAAATGAATGATTCGGAAAAATTGGAGCGAAGTTACGAATAATTAGTAAATAATGGTTCAATACGAAAAAGTTACCTATTCAGAAAGTAGGTTTTACGGAGTTTGCTAAAACAAGACTCCTGCGGCGCTGTTTTATTTTAACTGAATATACCTAAAAATGGTTTTTTATCTATCTGAAAATGCAAAATGTAAGCGGAGGTTGTGATAAGCATCATTCTCTTTTCAATATAGCGGTTTCCCGTTGCATTTTTAAGAAGTACAGACAATGTAATATTTTATGAAGTGGTGTCGGAAAGAATCATAGGTTCGTAATTCTAACCTTTTAAAAATGATTGATAAAACGGTATCAAAACTAATCCCAGTAATAGAAAAATAGCTTTATTTAAAGCTTTGGAAGTGGGTAATAGATCAGTATTTTTCACAAAATTCAAAACCTTACTTATTCCTGAATGTTTTATCATCGAACATAATCCATCTGTTGTAGCAGAAAAAAGCTGATCTGACTGGCGATTTGTTATTCTAATAGGTCTTGCGCCTCATAAATTGTTATCTCATCAGATATTTTGTTTTTAAAAGCAGCAACCGATAACAAATAATTTATTTTAAAATTCTGATGCTTCAAATAGACTTCTGTTGGATTTTCAGTATCTATTATTTGGAAATCTCCATTTCTATAATTCACACTAAATGATCTCATTGGCCTTGAAAGTCCGGTTCCTAACGCTTTCAGATAGCTCTCTTTGATAGTCCAAAGTTTTAAAAACCAATGTTCGCGAATGTCTTCCGGCAAAGATTTTAGGAACTCCACCTCATTCTCAGAAAAAAAGCGCCATGCAATCTGTAGATTTACCGGTTTGATCTTTTCGATATCTATACCTACCGGCTTGCTTGAAAAAGCAGCTATCACCCAGTCGCCGGAATGGGAAAGGTTGAAATGGATATTGCTTTGACTTTCGAGAGCTGGTTTGTTGTGTTCGTTAGTAATTATTTTTATGGCGTCGGGATTGATGCCAAATTCTGAGGATAGTATTTTATACGTCATCATTTTACCGAGCAACGAGCGCTGCTTTATAGTATAATGCCCGATCAGGGGGGAGTTGTTGTTGTTTTCAACGGTGTCCCTGATAAAAGGCATATACCTTTCAAATTCGTTTCTTTCGATAATCTTAACTGCAAATAGACGTACCATTTCCGATAAAAAATACTGAAAATCAGTGCAAAGCTAAATGATTTTTAAAAATGTGATTTTTAAAGCTTTTTAGAGATATTGAAAACAACAAAATTTTTATTTTTGCGCCCGAAAAGTCTCTTCCGGCATGTCATACTTTCGTGTTATACTTATATTTTTATTAATATTTCTGCGTTGCAACACCTCTACCTTTACTTCAGGTGATATCAATATTGACTTCCCGGAAATTGAAATACCACAGATACCTTTTTCCGAAGATCAGTTGCAGCATATTGAAAAAGAGATCGTCGGGATGCTTGACAAATCGCATTTTAATGGAAATGTGCTCGTTGCGTATAAAGGCTATCCGATAGTCAGATACTCAAATGGTTATCGTCATTTTTTTAAAAAAGAGAAGTTGAACCACGAAACGGTATTCCAGTTGGCATCAGTGAGTAAGGCTTTTACGGCAATGGCCGTTTTGATGCTTCACCAACAACAAGCTATTGATATTGATGACCCCTTGTGTAAATATATTCCTGAATTTCCTTTTGAAGATATTACTGTCAAAAATCTGCTACAACACACCTCAGGTCTTCAGAATTATATGTATTATGTTGATAATTATTGGGAAAAGGACAACCCGCTCAACTATGACGATGTGCTTTCCCTTTTGATCGAACATAATGCGACACTCAGCTTCCGCCCTGGAAAAAGACATTATTACTGCAATACCGGTTATGTGATGTTAGCAATGCTTGTGGAGCGTATTTCAGGTATGCCTTTTTATCAGTTTATGAAATTAAATATCTTCAATCCGCTCGATATGAATCACACCTTCGTGTGGAACCAACGCACTATGGATACTATTACCAATATTGCCACCGGATTTAAGCGTTACAAAAGGTATTACACTTCGGTAGGGCATGATCCGTTGGACGAGATTAGTGGAGATAAAAGTGTTTATAGTACAATAGATGATATGTTGAAATGGGAACGCGCCTGGAGTAACAATTTGCTTATTAGCGATTCATTGCGGAACTGTGCTTTTACAAAAGCAGAAACTGGTAAGAAGCGTTTGCATGATTACGGCATGGGATGGCGATTTGCAGAAATAGACCTGAAACCGGTGATTTTTCATAACGGACTGTGGAATGGTTTTACGACAAGCCTTCATCGTTTTGTCGAAGATTCCATTACAGTGATTGTCCTGAATAATACAAACGGCAAGGCGCCGGTATTGGCCCGGCAATTATATACAAAAGCGCTAAAAGAGATAGAAGCGGTAAAAAATCTACCTAAGGCTGAAGATCGCCTCCTTGCACAGGATAGCTCATTTTTTATGAAATAAGATATGCTAACTTGTTTAGATAATTATTTGATAAGATTAAGTTTATCAGACATTTGACGATATAAAAAGCGAAAATTTTGATATCAAGTTAGCGCTCTCTTTTTATGCGCTTCGCGGGTCGGGTACAATTGGGAGTTTTGCCATTTTTTCTACTATAAGAGTGTAAAACCCGAACTCTTCTTCTACTTTGCCGAGTATGAGATATATCCCATGTCCACGGAATGGCCATTGATCAAGCGCTTTGGGGAAGTGCGTGGTGTCGAAGAATTCGCCTTCGTTGTCAATAAAAGTGCCGAAGTTCATAATTTGCCCCGATTTCGTCTTTGTGAATTTGCGTGTTACCAACTCACCCATCATCCTCACTGTTTTTCCTTTGAAGGTTGCCATCTCTTTTGCCATAATTTCGCCGCGAAAAGAGGTTTTTAACAACTCAAAATATCTGATTGAAACGGGGAAGCCAATTAGTTCAATTTCATCATAAGCATCTTCTATAATATTATGTTCCAGATGCGGCATGTTAAAATTTCTTTTTGGCGATATGAACAGAGCGGTTTGATTGATTGTCTCTTTGCTTTTGCCGAAAAAGAGATGTGCATCCCATAGCAACCGGCTTTTTGAAATACCTGTAAACCGCAATGCTCCTGCGCGTATAAGTAAAATAAGTTGTTCCAGGGTAGGGCGTACACGTTGAATGAACTCTTCAAGGTCGGCAAAGACTCCATTGATACGGCGCTCCTCTACGATTTTGAGGCTGGTTTTGTTTTCGAGGTTCTGTATATGAATAAAACCGACAAACACACGCTCGCCATAAATAGTAGTCTTGTAATCGCTTTGGTTTATACATGGCAGCTCTATTTTTGCTCCACAGCGCTGCGCTTCGTTGAAATATACCCATGTGTTGTAATATCCGCCGAAGTTGTTGATCACTGCCACCATAAATTCAAGTGGGTAGTGTGCTTTGAGAAAAAGACTCTGATAACTCTCAGCAGCATACGAAGCTGAATGGGCTTTCGAGAATGCATATCCGGCAAACGACTCTACCTGACGCCAAACCTCTTTTGTCGTCGCCTCGTCCCGCCCCAATTGTTTTGACTTTTGAAAAAAACGCTCTACTATACGTTGAAATTCCTCTTTACCGCGAACCTTACCACTCATTGCTCTACGTAGCACGTCCGACTCGGCCAGATTTAGCCCGCCGTAATGATGACAAACCTTCAGCACATCTTCCTGGTAAACCATCACTCCATAAGTCTCTTTCAATTGTTCTTCCATTACCGGATGAATATATTCGAAATCGTGCGGATTATGAAAGCGGTAAATATACTCGCGCATCATGCCTGAGCGTACTACGCCCGGGCGCACGATAGAGCTGGCAGCTACCAAGGTAAGATAATTATCGCAGCGAAGCTTGGTGAGTAGCCCGCGCATGGCTGGGCTTTCGATATAGAAACAGCCAATTGTCTCGGCCCTTTTGAGTTGCGCTTTTAGCTTTACATCCTTTTTAAACCTGGCGATATCGTGAACATCTACTTCCTGCCTTCGGTTGCGACGTATTATATCAGCGCACTCTTTTATATGACCAATGCCACGTTGGCTCAGGATATCCATCTTTTCGAAACCGATATCTTCGGCTACATACATATCCCATTGTGTTGTAGGGAATCCCTTTGGTGGCAGATCAAGCGACGTGTAATAGGTTATGGGCTTTTCGGAAATGAGCACTCCGCCGGCATGGATACTGCGGATGTTGGGAAACTCATTCATTTGTGCGGCTATTTTTAGAATTTGATTTGAGATACCGTTACTATTGTGATGCTCTTCAGGAAAGTCAACCAACTCATCAATTTCCGATTTCGATAGACCATAAACCTTGCCCAACTCGCGCAACGGCAAGCGATCTTTGAACCTCTGGATAGTTCCCATAAGAGCAGTATAACGGCGGCCATAACGTTTGAAGATATAATCCAGCACCTCGTTACGTTCATCCCACGAATAGTCAATATCGAAGTCGGGTGGGGTAGTGCGCATAGGATTGATGAATCGTTCGAAATAAAGATCAAGCTCGATGGGATCAACGTCTGTGATTTTAAGACAATATGCTACGACGCTATTAGCGCCACTGCCGCGCCCTACATGATGAAATCCCCGCGACATTGAGTAACGCACAATGTCCCATGCAATGAGGAAGTAGGTTGAAAATCCGAGCTTATCAATGATTTCCAGTTCGTGATTTACCCGTTGAAGCGCTTTCTTATCATGCTTACCATAACGGTAAACCATGCCATCAAACGCTAACTTCTCAAGCAATATCTTGTCGTCGTAACGACTGGCGGCGAAAATTTGTTTGTTTTTGTTGGTTCCGTATTCATAATCAATACTACAACAGTCCATGAGCCTACGGGTATTTTCAATTATTTCAGGAAAATCAATATAGGGCAGGATGATTTCGTTATTAGAGAGTAAGAGTTCGTCTTTGCCGGCTAAATCTCGCGGCGTGAGCATGGTTATCAGTGTGTTGTTGTCAATTGCACGAAGGTTTTGATGAAGCACAAAGTCATCTCTGTTTATGAAAGTAACAGTGTGGAGAATCACCAACTTTGAACGGGCGAACCGGCTGCTCAAAGTCATCATTTTCGTGATTTCCCCTGGTTTTATTCCTATGTGCTCATGATCCCTTAGCCGGTGATGGGGAATATTGTTTAGCGGCCAGATGATAAAAACATTGGCGAAATCGGGAGGTCGCTCAGGTAAAGGAGCTTCTTCGAGGTTGTGTTGCGAAAGAAACTCGTTTAACTCCCTAAAACCCTCATTATTTACAGCAAGGCCGATGTATCGTAAAAGTCCATTACTTCTGAACTCTATACCCGCAATTGGCTTAATGCCATTTTGTTTGCAGGCTTTTACAAAATCAATAATACCGGTCGTGTTGTTGATGTCGGTAAGTGCCAATGTCTTTATACCAAGCAAAGCAGCTTTGCTAACTAATTCTTTTACAGGAATAGTTCCATAGCGGCGACTATAATATGAATGAGCATTGATAATCAAGCAGTCTTTTTTATGATTAATAATTAATCAAAATATTACCTGCAATATAATCATTTTTATAAAAGTTGCATGGCAAATTCTAAAAAAATGCTTGAAAGAATTTGTTAGAATAGATAATAGGGCAGTTGTTTAGCTTATTTTGAGTAAAAGAAAA
>JAAYWF010000128.1 GCA_012516825.1 Lentimicrobium sp.
ATCATCAACTATCGTGAAAAAATACTAAGTCTTGTTGATGAAAAAAATAGAGGACAAATTAAAATCGGCCTTCAGACCGATGGGAATTATTTGGATCGTGATGGAAATCATCTGAACTGGGTTCAATACAATTTTTATCATACCGTATTAGCAGCGAATCTGGCTATTTTAAACAAAATGACCACAGAGGTTTATAATGCCGAATTTGATGTGGTCAACTATCTGTTAGCTTCAATTGATGCCGCTGATTTTAAATATGATACGGTAGCAGCCCGAGTTCTTCCAAAAAGAGACTATGTATTTATTGGCGACCGATACGAAGCTGAAATCCTTGTAGCCGCCTATGATACCCGTCAGGACCCGGAAGTTTACATACTTGAAGGCGCCGATAGAATGACTGATGAGCAAATAAGTAGAGCCAGACCCATAGCAGGTCAAAAAGGAGTAGTTAAAGTTAATTTCCCAGCACAAACCGAAGGGCTTAAGAGGTTTGCTGGAATTTTTAGGCTTACTACCGGCACAGGTGAAGTGAATAGCTATCCATTTTCTGCTAACTATGTAGTAGCAAGGCCTACAACTACCATTTCTGCAACTAAAATGAATGTATTTTATGCCGGTGTTGACAATCCAATCTCAGTCTCTTCCCCCGGTGTGCCACTCGAAAATCTTGAAGTAACAATTTCGGTAGGTCACATACGAAAAGATAACAAACCCGGAAATTATATCGTAACGGTTCCCGTTGATAAAAAAGAGGCAATTGTTACTGTTTCGGCACGAATTGATGGCCAATTGAAAAAACAAGGTGATAACTCTTACAGAATAAAAAGAGTACCCGACCCAACTGCCTTAATAGCAGGATATAAAGAGGGAGCTATAAATCGAAACGTTTTGGCGCAGGTAAATGCTATTGAGGCAAGCATGCCGCAGGATTTTGAATTTGACCTTAATTTCAGAATCACCTCTTTTAAAATGACAACCCTCTCAGGGTCAATAGTTACTGATTTTAAATCGAATAGTAACCGACTTACCGATGAGATGAAAAACCGAATCAGAAATGCTAACAGAGGCGATAGGGTTTGGTTCGAAGATATTATTGCTCGAGGGCCAGACGGAACAGATCGCCCGCTTAACCCTATTTCATTAACATTAAACTAATAAAGCAATTCACGATATATGAAAAATCACATAGTAAAAAATTTACTGTTAGGAATTTTCCTGTTAGTGTTAAAAGTTTCTTTTAGCCAGCCTGGCAGTCAAGTTCAGTTAGTTACAGAACCGCGAGATAGAGCATATGATAGAGTTCATATCAATGATCTGAAACCAATACCATATTCATATTTGCGCGAGTCGGATGTATTTTGGGAAAAACGGGTATGGACTTCTATTGATTTCAGAGAAAAAATGAACCAGTTTTTTTATTTCCCGCAAACTCCCCAAGGCAAGTGGAGAAGCTTTATGCAAGTAGTATGGGATGCTATGCTAAATGGCGATATTACTGCTTACGATGCAACGGGAAGCTCTGATAATTTTGAAGAAATGTTACCGGTGCCTGTCAGCCAATTACAAACAAATCTTACTACACAACAAACAATCAGGCAGGAAGATCCAAATAATCCCGGAACATTTATTACGCAAACAGTTGATATTGAATTTGACCCACAGGATGTGAAATTTCTATGGATTAAAGAAGACTGGATTTTTGATAAACAACGTTCAGAAATGCAGGTGCGTATTATTGGTGTTTGTCCTGTTAAAGAAGATATAGATCCTACAACGAACCTTTTTAGAGGGTATAAACCTTTGTTTTGGCTTTATTTCCCCGAAATAAGACCTTTATTGGCGCAAAATGAAGTGTTTAACTCTGGTAATAGCGCACGTCGCTTGTCATACGATCAAATGTTTATGCAGCGTAGGTTTAGCAGCTATATCATTAAAGAGGATAACGTATTCGATCGTAGAATAGATTCGTACACCTCCGGTATTGATGCATTACTTGAATCGGAACGGATTAAAAACGAAATCAGAGACTTTGAACAAGAACTTTGGGCCTATTGATTTTTCTGAAATTATTCCAAAATGACATACTCCCTGAAGGCTAAATACTCAGGGAGTTTTTTTATTTTTGTAAATTCAACAAATCGGCGAGTATGTCATACGAATTTTTGAAAACGCCAATCGAATACCTTAAAGGGGTTGGCCCAAAGCGTGCCGCACTACTCAGATCGGAATTGAATATTTCTACATTTGACGATCTTCTAAATTACTTTCCCTTTCGGTATGTTGATCGTAGTACTTTTTCGAATATCAATGAAATTGATAATGATCAGACTTATTTCCAATTAAAAGGCAAAATACTTCAACCACAGATAGTGGGCGCTGCACGTGCGAAAAGATTAACAGCATATTTAAAGGACGATACAGGCATTATTGAGCTGGTCTGGTTTCAAGGGATTAATTGGGCGTTAGAAAAAATTAAGGCCGACGTTGAATACATTGTTTTTGGTAAACCAAATTATTTTAATGGCAAATTTAACCTTTCACATCCTGAGATTGAACCGGTAGAGGATTTTGATATTTTAAGTTCGCAACTTAGGCCTTTTTATCCTTCGACCGAAAAATTAAAATCAAAAAATCTCAATAGCCGTGGTATTGCTAAGCTCACGAAATTGCTGATTTCGCAAATAGAAACTTTACCGGAAACTCTTTCGCCACAGGTAATCAATAGATTTAAATTTGTTTCTCGCCATACTGCTATTATTAATATTCATTATCCTGAGAATAAGGAATTGCTCAATAAAGCAACTACAAGATTAAAGTTTGAAGAGCTATTTTTTATTCAGCTTGCATTACTCAGGTATAAGTATGTTAGAACAATAAGGCTTAAAGGACATGTTTTTAAACTCGTTGGCGACAATTTCAATACATTTTATAAGCGCTATCTCCCTTTTGAGTTGACTAATGCTCAAAAACGAGTTATTAAAGAGATTCGGGCTGATATGGGAAGTGGCCATCAGATGAACCGATTGCTGCAAGGTGATGTTGGAAGCGGTAAAACATTGGTTGCGCTTATGTGTATGCTCATTGCTATTGATAATGGTTTTCAGGCCAGCCTTATGGCGCCTACCGAAATTCTTGCCCAACAGCATTTTAAAACTATCAGCGATTTACTGCTCGGAATGGATTTAAAAGCAAAACTTCTAACAGGATCAACCCGAAAGGCTGAAAGGCAGGAAATACACGATGGATTAGAGTCGGGCGTCGTGAACATAATTATTGGTACACATGCTCTTATTGAAGATACTGTACAATTTAAAAATCTTGGATTAGTAATTATTGACGAACAACATCGCTTTGGAGTTGAACAACGTGCACGGCTTTGGCAAAAAAATGAGATGCCGCCTCACGTCTTAGTGATGACTGCTACTCCTATTCCACGTACACTGGCCATGACGGTATATGGAGATTTAGATTATTCTGTAATTAACGAATTACCACCCGGTCGAAAACCTGTTCAAACCTATCACTATTATGACAATAAACGACTGATGCTATATGGTTTTTTAAAAAGGAAAATTGCCGAAGGGCAGCAGATTTATGTTGTCTATCCACTAATAAAAGAGTCGGAAAATTTGGATTTAGCCGATCTAATGGCAGGTTATGAAAGCCTTTCTCGAACTTTTCCTTTGCCTGATTATGCGATTAGCATTGTGCATGGCCAGATGAAAACTGATGAAAAGGATTTCGAGATGCAGCGTTTCATCAAAGGTGAAACTCAAATTATGGTAGCTACTACAGTGATTGAGGTTGGAGTGGATATTCCCAATGCTTCGGTAATGGTGATAGAAAATGCAGAGCGTTTCGGCCTATCACAGCTTCATCAGTTGCGCGGGAGGGTTGGACGTGGAGCACAACAGTCGTTTTGCATATTAATGACAAGCTATAAACTTACGGCGGATGGCAAAAAAAGAATTGATACAATGGTAAAAACTACTGATGGTTTTAAAATTGCCGAGGTGGATATGAAACTACGAGGCCCGGGCGATATGCATGGAACCCGGCAAAGTGGGATGCTCGATCTCAGATTAGCCGACATCATTCGCGACGAAAAAATGTTACGATATGCCCGCGATTTAGCTGCCGAAATCCTTAAAAGCGATCCTGATTTAGTAAAAAACAACAATCATATTCTTAAAGAAAGATTAAGCCAATTAAAAAAACATCAGAAGGATTGGAGCTTAATCAGTTAGCTGACTATATAGAACATTATTCGGGTTAATATGCTCTTTCGTTTCGATTTTCGATGTAATTGATGAATGATCGGTTAACCACCTTGTTACCGCCAGGAGTAGGATAATTGCCTGTGAAGTACCAGTCGCCACGATTATTTGGAATGGCTGTGTGAAGGTCTTCTATTGACTGATAAATGATCTCTATTTTGGAATTTATACCATGTGGTGTAACAATTTCAGAAATTTTTTCAGAAATCTGCTGTGCAGTAAAAGGCTTGTAAATATTTTTTACATAGTTTACGATCTTTTCTTTGGGCTTTTGCTCCTGGGCTTTTGCGTTTTTGTACACTTCGTTTATAATATATTCTTTCCGTGTTTCATGCAATAGTTCTATTGCAGCTTTGAAAGCTACAAACTCACTAAGTTTTGTCATATCAATACCATAGCAGTCGGGGTATCGGATTTGAGGAGCGGAAGAGGCTATTATAATTTTTTTAGGCCCTAATCTGTCGAGTATCCGAATTATGCTTTGTCGGAGTGTAGTGCCTCTGACTATTGAATCATCAATAACCACAAGATTATCAACTCCCTCTTTGATTATTCCATAGGTAACATCGTACACATGGCCTGCCAGATCGTTACGACTATTTTCTTGAGTAATAAAAGTGCGAAGTTTGATGTCTTTGACGGCAATATCTTCAATTCGTAAAGAACTACTTAATATTTTATTTATTCTTTCGGCATTTGCATCTTTTCCCAGTTCTAAGATTTGGTCAGTTTTGAGTTTGTTATAAAAAATATTAAGCTCTTCTGTCAATCCTTTAAAAGCAACAGCAGCAGTGTTGGGTATATAAGAAAATACCGTGTTCTCCAAATCATAATTTATGCTTTTAAGGATGGATGGCATAAGTAGCTTTCCTAAAGTTTTTCGTTCTTTATAAATATCTTTATCGGTTCCGCGGGAGAAATAGATTCTTTCGAAAGAACAAGCCTGTTTTTGTTTTGGTTTGGTGAATTGTTCTTCAGTGATTCGCCCATTCTTTTTGATGATAAGCACATGACCGGGCTTTAGCTCTTGTATTTGTTCTGCCTTAACGTTAAAAGATGTTTGTATAACCGGACGTTCGGAGGCGGCAACGGCTACTTCTTCATCAAAATAATAAAACGCCGGCCTGATACCAGAGGGATCGCGCATGATAAATGCATCGCCATGGCCAAGCAGCCCGGCAATAACATACCCTCCATCCCAATATTTTGCAGCTTGACTAAGTATCTTTTTAATATTAAGATCCGAGGCTATTTTATCCGTTATCTCTTTTTTAACCAAACCCTTCTTTTTATATTTCTGATAATGAATCTCATTTTCTTCATCCAGAAAATGGCCTATTTTTTCCAGAATGGTAATAGTGTCCGTGGTTTCTATCGGATATTGCCCCAACTCAATCAATTGGTTGAATAACTCATCTACATTGGTCATATTGAAATTGCCGGCCAATACAAGGCTTCTTGTCATCCAGTTGTTTTCACGTAATACGGGATGTACGTTTTCAATATTATGCCCTCCATATGTACCGTAACGAAGATGACCAAGAAACAGTTCGCCGGTGAAATCTATGTTTTTTTTCAGCCAACCAACATCATTTAGTAGTTCGGGGTGGGATGATTGGATTTTGCTAAACAACCGATAGATATGGTTGAAAATATCAATTATGGGAGTCGGTGAATTGGAACGGTACCGGTTGATATATTTAACGCCTGGCTCGATGTCAAGTTTGAGATTTGCAAGCCCGGCGCCATCCTGCCCTCGGTTGTGTTGTTTCTGCATCATTAGATGTATCTTCAACAATGAATAAAAAGGAGTGCCGTATTTAGCCTGATAAAATTCCAATGGCTTGAGTAATCTTAAAAGCGCAATTCCGCATTCATGATGTAAAGAATCGCTCATAGTATGACTTTTGAAATAAAATTAATACTTCCTTGACGGCACAAAGGTAATTCAGAAAAGAAAACAGATATTATTTGATTTTAAAAAGCAGAGGGAAAGTAACAACAGTCTATTTTTCAAAGATTCTGTAAAAGATTAAAAATAAGTCTGCCCTGAAAACAAAGTTTTTTTGATACTCGCATAATTAATATTTGAACATATTGCATAGTTTCAATGGTTTACATATTTAATATTTGTTCATGGTTAATGATCAAAGTTCAAGTATTTGTGGTTAAAGATATTTTTTGGAGTGGACTTAAAAATCCAAACTTAATGAAAAGTAAAACATTGGTGTTTTTTTTACTTTTCCATCTTCGATTCCCCATGCCAGATCACCTTTAATAAAATAGCCGAGTAGCTTTGTTCGCGCTCCAAATCCTACACCTCCAACGATAGGATCTTTTTCGTACTGTACTTTAATTCGGAGAGGTCCAAAATATTCGTATTTGGTGTAAAGCATGTTGTTTTCATCATAAGGATTCCACCCTGACCATGCTGTTCCCAAATCTCCAAAACCTACTAACTGAAAATTTTTCAAAATATCGGAGTTGATAGGTCTATTAAGAAGATAGGTGAAGAGCGGGAACCGTAACTCGGAATTTAAAACTATGAAATTATTGCCATTACGAGCATTTTGCTTAAAACCGCGCATATTGGTGGCAAGCGTTTGGTAAGTCCATTTTTGATCTGGGTCAATTCGGGTTGTAGGGTCAAATTTTGCCGCTATCCATCCATCAGTTCCTCCCATGAAATAAATCAAGCGGTCGCTGCCAAAGTTTGTGCTTCCGGCTATACGATTAGCCCAGATAAAAGAACGATGAAGGCGTTTGTAGGTTCTTATATCAAATCCTAAAACAGCCAGGTTATTACCCGAGCGATCTATCTTCTGATTGTACTCCCCAAAGATCATAAACTTGTTGCCTTGCGGTAGGTTCAATCCAAGCTCTCGCGAATCGTCGTAAATAAGCTGAATTTTGGCGCCACCCCAGTTAAATATGACATTTGGCGCTTTGAGTAACCGTTCATAAGGACCTGTAATAATATAATTCTCATTACGGGCAAGTAGTGTAGTTCGCAACCTTAAAACACGATTGAATGGCCAGGTAACAATGTAATAGCCCTCATAAATTTTTTGTCGAATAATATAGTTTGAGCCGATAACCTCTTCAAGATTCCTATACTGAAAAATGATCTCCTTGTCAAAACGATTTTTTAAATTGGCAAAATGCAAGAAAAATTCCTTGTTAACCAGATCAAATTCTAATCTCATGCCTCCTATAATCCGGTAATCTTCCATCAGGTCGGTTATCCCAATTTTAAAAGTAGGACTAAACCCGGGATTTGAGTAATAAGGAGAATTTGTGAAAGAAAAAGGCTGATACATCTGATTGAGATAAGAAAAATCAAGCTGAGTAACAATTTGATTTATTGAATATTCTGTGTAATAATTACGCTGAATGGGAAAAGTAAATTTCTTGGTTGAGTCTGATTGTTTTAACTCTTTGCGAAAACGATCCATCATTGCATTTAAGCTATCGGGCATGTTTATGCCGATTGTGCCTTGCATTTTAAACTCCGGATCAAAGGTTGCCACTTGATCATTCAATAAAGTGTCTATCAGATATTCAGGATCAAAATCAGCGCTTGATGCCGCATCTCTCATTACGTTTTTAAAACTTTTTCTTGCGCGATGTAATAATGGCCGATCATGTGTGTCTTCAATGTTATCAATCCCTTCACCTATTTCGCCCGACAGCAGCCCAAAGGATTTTGTGTCGGAAATTGTTTGATCAGCATAATAGGTTGCGGTAGTTTGAACCGGTTTTAAGTGTTCCGGTAATAATAGATTTTTCTTGAATAGCTGCTCAAATCTTTTATTATTTATTATAAATGCATTGGATATTCCTTTTGGAGAAATGTCATGAGATAATATGCTACTTGAATAATTGGTTATTGGAAATGAATGGGTGAAATAGCGATAATGTACTGCGGTATCCACGTAAGCTACGGTACTGTCAATTCTTCCGAGATATTGATTGTAAATGCCATTTTTATCACTTAAGTAGGTCAGATAATTTTTTCCGTAAGTAAAAGGTTGTTTTGCGTTAGCATCTTTAATATTTGTAATTATTCTCAGCGCCTGGCTTCTGGTTGAGTAGTTGTAAAGAAATATGTTGTAATTCTTGCTTACGGTTTCAAAATCGGATTTTTCTCCCATGATGAGGGTATCGCTATTGCGGTTTGAGCTAAAGACAATTTTGGTTGAGTTTTCTATAAACCTTGGGTTCAGATCGTCATAAAAATCATTGGTTAACCGCTCGTAACTCCCTGAAATTAAATTGAAGGTAAAAATATCGCTTTGTCCTTGTTGCACGGCTGACATCAACAAAATTTGCCCGTTGTCGGAATATGAAAAGTCCAGTATTTTTTCAAAACCGAAAAGGTTACGTTGCGACCATTTTTTTTCAATAAGGTCATAAAAATAGAGTTGATTAAGTCCTTTATCTTCAACGATCGCACTAAGAATTCTTCCTGTCGGGTGCCATGAAAGGATAGGATAGGAGTAGTCAACCTTTTCATCAAGGAGATAGCCTCCTGTTCGAAGCTTTTTTAGCTTACGTGTCTTGTAATCATAAAGCCAGATATGATATTTGCCGGTTTCGTTGGTAACAAAGGCTATGTGTTCGCCATTGGATGAGCTTTTGAGTTGTGAAAAAAAACGTTGATGATTGTTTCTTTTTAAAATGCGCCTGCCTTTGATGCGTACATCGTCAGGTATGGGATCAAACTTTTTGGCTTCGGCCGTGTAAATATTATTAAAATAAGTGAACCACTCAGCATACAATGATTTAACTGTTTTGCCCAAAACATATTGAAATCCTGTATTGAGGTTACGGCTCACCCTAATCATGTTAACAATATTTATCACATTATCATTGCCGTATTTGTCGGCAATAAATTTCCAGAACGAATGACCTGCATCTTTTACATACAATTCATCACTTACCAAACGATTGAAATTCTTATATTTCCCTGATACAATGGCGTTTCTTATCCGGTTATCAATATCGGTATTCCACTCTTCGGCAAGATATGAAATCAATCCAAGGGTAAACCATTCAGGCATTGTTTGTAAATACGAATTGATCATTTGGGAGCTGATATTGCTGCCAAAGATGGAATTCTGCAGTAGAATATGAGCGATACCTTGTCTGATTTGTTTTTCGAAATTAATGATAGAGCCATCAAAATAAAGAACTACTTTGTTGCCAAGAATATGTGATACCCCTCCGGTATTGTACTCTATATTGGCATTTACGCCAAGATTACTTTGTTTAAGCTCATTAAGGTTGTTGAAAATAATAAATTGAACCTTCCCGCTTATGTAGGTTCCAAGTTTGTTTTCCATCTGTGGCAGCTCAATGGTTACATATTGCGCGGTATGCTCGGCAAGCTCTTTTCCATTTAAATAAAAATAGATATCAAATCTGTCGAACTTGTAATAAGTCCAAAAGAAGTCTTTGTATTGTACCCGGCTACGCCCAAATTCCATCTGATAGCCTTCATAAAACTGCCCTTTGCCAAATTGTGGCAAAAGGAATAACAGAAGCCCGACGATGAGCAATCGAGGCTTCGGCAAAGCTAATAAACGCGTATAAATTGGCAGCATAATTAACCTATGCAGAATTATGAACTTTTTAATCTGGTAAACGTTTCACACTGAATTTTGAATATTGATAACTTTGTAAATTTCAAAATATTTTGCCGGAATAACGGCATTAGTTTTAATGATTAAACAAAGTAATCCTAAAAATGATAAAAATTGAACGTTTAGTATTTAATCCTTTTCAAGAAAATACATACCTTATTTATGATGAAAGCGGCGAGTGTGCAATAATTGACCCTGGATGTAGCAATGTCCAGGAAAATGATGAGCTGGACAAATTTATTTCAGATAATAGTTTAAAACCAGTCGCACATCTTTACACACATTGCCATATTGATCATGTCCTAGGTATTTCTCATGTAAATAAACAATATGGTCTATTACCGCTGATGCATCCTGAATCGTTCAAGATATTGCAAACCGTTCCATCACAGGGTCGGATGTTTGGTGTTGATATTGACCAAATCGTTCAGCCAATGAATTTTATAAATGATGGCGATACAATAAAAGTTGGGAGCTTTGCTTTGGAAGTGTTTTATACTCCGGGTCATGTTGATGGTCATGTGTGTTTTGTAAATCATTTTGGGAGATTTGTAATTGTTGGAGATGTACTTTTTCTGGGCAGCATTGGACGCACTGATCTACTAACAGGCGATTTTGATCTGCTGGAAAAGAGTATCAAAACAAAATTGTACACACTTCCACAAGATTATGTAGTTTATCCGGGACATGGACCTCAAACTACTATCGGGCATGAGATGTTTAATAATCCTTTTGTTAGAGGAAAATAAGCCACAGCGATAAAATACAAATGATTTTTACAAAAAATTAATTATTAAGAAAACAAATAACCAAAAAACCATAGTAAAGAAAATAATTTTGAAATGGTAGGTTACATTACCAAAAAGGAGAAGTTGTCGTCTATAGTACAGGATACTGATGGAGCGCTGATGTTGTAGCCTCATGAGTCGTAACCAGACTAACACGGAACCAGTGTCTCTAATCAATAAATTTCGTTATCCCTTTTTTAATAACTGATAAGAATTATTTTGCCAAAAGTGTTATCCGCGCCACGATGGAGATAAAAAAAACATTTTCTTGATCATTTTGATGTAACATCAGGAGTGGTATCTCTTTTTAATGCCTTGGCACCTTGCATACTAATTAAGGACAAGGCTTCGTACTTATGATATTCATAAATCATTTCTTAATTATTTACTAATTTGCAGCCCTTTTCTAATGATTAATTTTAGTGAATAACGAAATATTAAAAATAAGAGAGCAGTTCCCAATTTTAAATCGTATGGTTTATGGTAAGCCATTCGCTTATCTTGACAATGCTGCCACAACTCAAAAACCGACAAAGGTCGTTAAACGAGTTAGCGATTATTATGAATGGGAAAACAGTAACGTTCATCGTGGTGCGCATTTTTTAAGCCAGGAAGCTACTGTTGCTTTTGAGAAAGCACGTACCAGCGTGTCGCAGTTTATCAATAGTTCAAATTCATCGGAAATTATTTTTACCAAAGGAACCACTGAATCCATCAACTTGGTAGCCAATTCTTATGGCAATAAATTTCTAAAAAAAGATGATGAGATACTCATAACAAGGATGGAACATCATAGTAATATTGTTCCTTGGCAGATGTTGTGCAGTCGGACTGGGGCTAAGCTTAAAGTATCTCCTATTGATTTTTCTGGTGAGATGATCATGAGGGAGTTTGAAAAATTGCTTAATACCAAAACCAAGATAGTTGCCATTACTCATGTTTCAAATTCGCTTGGCACTATTAATCCTATAAAAGAGGTTATAGAAAAAGCCCATGATGCTGGCGCAGTAGTTCTTATTGACGGAGCGCAGGCGGTGTCGAATCTAAAAGTAGATGTGCAAGAGTTGGATTGTGATTTTTATTGTTTTTCAGGACATAAGATGTATGCTCCCATGGGCATAGGCGCTCTTTATGGTAAAGAAAACCTGCTTGATAAAATGGATCCGTGGCAGGGCGGTGGCGAGATGATTGCGCAAGTTACTTTCGACAAGACAACCTATAATGAAATACCTTTTAAATTTGAAGCAGGCACTCCAAATGTCTCCGGAGCGTTGGGTTTTGAAGCTGCAATACATTTTCTCAGTAATATTGGCTATGATTTTATAGTTAACCATAAAGACGACCTGCTAAATTATGGACATAATAGGCTTGCTGAAATTGCAGGTCTTAAGTTTCATGGAACAGCTAAAAGAAAAACTGGATTAATTTCATTTAATATCGAGGGTGTTCATCCTTATGATGCAGCTGTATTATTGGATAAATTGGGTGTGGCTATTCGTACAGGACATCTATGCGCACAGCCAACTGTTGATTTTTATAATGTTCCAGGTTTTATCAGAGCCTCATTTGGCGTATATAATACCCGAGAAGAGATTGATTTGCTCTGCGACGCAATTGAAAAGGTAAAAGAAATACTATCCTAATGAAAAGTTTAAAAAATGAATATAATTGAAGAAAGAGGGAATCAGATAGTTGAAGAGTTCAGCGTTTTTGACGATTGGCTCGAGAAATATAATTACTTGATCGAGATGGGTAAGGATATGCCATTGATTGATTCGAAATATAAAATTAAGGATAATCTTATCACCGGTTGTCAATCAAATGTATGGCTTCATCCTGAATTTAAGAATGGTAAAGTGTATTTTTATGCTGATAGCGATGCGGTGATCACCAAAGGAATTATAAATATGCTTATTCGAGCGCTTTCGGATGCTACCCCTGATGAGATAATCAATGCTGATCTGGGTTTTATTGATGAAATCGGATTGAGTGAGCATCTTTCGCCCACGCGATCAAATGGCCTTGTTTCGATGATTAAACAAATGAAATTGTACGCAATGGTATTTAAAACCAAAACTTAAACAAAACAATCCTAAAAAGTGATACAA
>JAAYWF010000129.1 GCA_012516825.1 Lentimicrobium sp.
ATTTCAGGGCTGTTCCCCAAAGCTGGGACGAAGACATAATCCGCGAGATTGCCGCCCTTGGCCATGAGGTGGGCTATCATTACGAATCGCTGACCACCTGCAACGGCGATATTGGAAAAGCTTACGAAGATTTCACTGCCAATTTGGAGAAGCTACGCCGTATAGTTGCCGTGGAAACCATCTGCATGCACGGCAGTCCATTTTCACCGTGGTATAGCAAAGATTTGTGGCAACACTATGATTACCGCTCCCTTGGCATCATCGGCGAGCCTTACTTAGACATTGACTTCAACGATTTCTTTTACCTTACTGATACCGGCCGCCGCTGGGATGGTTATAAGGTGAGCCTACGCGATAAGATACCCGTTCATCAGGAACGCTGGATATCTCAGGGATTAGTCTTCCGGAGTACTAAAGATATCATCAAAGCCGCCAACGAAGGTCGCCTGCCCGACAAGATCATGATGACATTTCACCCGCAACGCTGGAACGACGCCTTTGTTCCCTGGGCAAAAGAGTTGCTATTACAGAAAGTGAAGAATGTGGTTAAGAGGGGGCTTGTTTTGTTTAAATAGGTGGGAGAGTGGGCGAATTGTTGTTATAGTTTAAAGTTTCACAGAGTTAGGCACAGAGTGCTCTGTTTAGTTTTCTCTGCATTACTCTGTGCAACTTTTTATTTTCGCAATGGTTTGTACGTAGTTTTATAGGCATCGGCTATGATGGAGAGCGGGTTGGGAATAGCTGTTAGCCGCTGTTTCCGTTTATTTACCCGAAACTATGATCTTGATATTATTGGATAGATTACCCAACCCTGCAATTAACATCAGATGTTTAATATGGTAGAGATGTCAAAAATCATTCTTTATAAACGAATAATATTTATGAAATTTGTTCGTTTCTAATGAAAAGAAATTATCTTTGCCAATCGTAAATATAGCGACATAGTAAATGAACAGGTTGTACTTACAACAGATACTTATTGATCAGAAAGAGGCCTTTCTAAACCGGAAAGGCTTAATTCAACGGGATATACATCTTGATAATTATCTTCGCACGAAGCAGATTGTTGTAATTACCGGAGTTCGTCGCTGCGGTAAATCTTCTTTGATGTTTTTGATACAGCAGGCTATGCAGCTTGATGAATCGAAGGTTTGTTATTGTAATTTCGATGATGAGCGTATTACCTCTTATCCAGCGCTGCTCAATGATATTTATGCTTTACACATTGAGATGTATCAAACAGAACCTGTTTTCTTTTTCGATGAGATCCAACTTGTTCCGGGATGGGAGAGGTTTGCCAACAGAATGTATGAGCAGGGTCATAAAATTTTTGTAACTGGCTCCAATGCCACTTTGCTAAGTTCGGAGATATCAACATCTTTGACAGGACGAAACAAGGTGATTGAACTTTTTCCATTCTCATTTGCCGAATACCTTCGTTTTCTAAAAAAGGATTACGCATTGGATAAACTTTCGGTTAAGCAACGTTCACTGCTTTTAAATGACCTCGGTTCGTATATCTCTATGGGTGGATTTCCGTTAGTAGTTTCGGAACGCGATTTAGATATTGCCCATGCCCTGTTTCAGGATATACTCTACCGCGACATTGTGGTTCGCTTTCGCCTGACCAACGTTGAGGAGATTCGTGAAATGGCTTTGTTTTTGGCATCAAATATTGGAAAGATTTTTTCATATGCTACTCTTCAAAAAATTACAGGTATTAAAAGCCTGAGCTCCATAAAAAATTATCTCTCCTATTTTGAGGCAGGATACCTCTTTCATTATTTGCGAAAATTCGATTATTCGGTCAAAAAGCAAATTATGAATTCGCGTAAGGTGTATGCAATAGACAATGCCCTGCCAAATCGTTTGGGGTTTGGTTTTTCCGGAAATAGGGGTCGTTTGTTGGAAAATGTTGTTCTTATCGAGTTACTTCGTAGAGGGCATGAGGTTTTTTATCATTCAAACAAGCATGAATGCGATTTTTTGATTAGGGAGAATATGGAAATTGTACAGGCAATTCAAGTTGTTTACGAATTGAACAATGAAAACTATAGCCGTGAGATAAACGGACTAAATGAAGCTATGGCTGCATTTAATATTCCTGTAGGTATCATAATTGTGAACTTTGAGAATGACTATACTACTAAATTGCCGCCGAGAATAGATGCTGTGCCGGCATATAAATGGTTATTGGAGGGCGATACAAGAAAGGATTAGATAGAGTATGCTTTGGACTTTATTCTGAAATCATACCACCTTTTCTGTGATGTTTTTTTGTTGCACAGAGTTGCACGGAGTTTCACTGAGTACTCTGTTTAGTTTTCTCTGCATTACTCTGTGTAACTTTTCTTTTTCATCGAGTTTTTTATTTCTTAAAACAACCTAAAATCACAATCATTGATCCTGTTTTGTTTGGCTTTAACAATAAGTATGATCATATTTATTAAGGGATATAGTTATATTACCGTTAAATAATGTTAACCAAAAAAATAGTTCCTCAATAAACTACTCTATTTTTAGTTACTTTGCATATGAATTTTAAAAGAGAAGAATATGGACATAGTCGTTGAAAATTTGACTAAGGTTTATGGTATGCAACGCGCGGTTGATAATATCTCTTTCCGCGTAAACACCGGGGAGGTGCTTGGCTTTTTAGGTCCTAACGGAGCTGGAAAGACCACTACCATGAAGGCTATTACCACCTATCTTATCCCTACTGAAGGTAACATTTGGGTGGGGGAGTACTCTATTTATGAGCAGCCTGAAGAGATCAAAAAGCGAATTGGCTACCTGCCCGAGAGTAACCCTCTTTATCAGGATATGCCCGTTATTGATTACTTAAAGTTTGTAGGAGAGTTGCAGGGAATCAGTTCGGCGAAGATCAAAGATAGGATCAGGGAGATGGTTATCGTTTGCGGGCTTGAGGGCGAGAAGCATAAGAAGATCAGTGAGTTATCCAAAGGTTATCGCCAGCGTGTCGGTCTTGCTCAGGCTTTGATACACGACCCCGATGTGCTTATCTTAGATGAGCCTACTGCAGGTCTTGACCCTAACCAGATCGTTGAGATCAGGGAGCTGATAAAGAAGATAGGGAAACAGAAGACAGTGATCCTTAGCTCTCATATCCTTGCCGAAGTAGAGGCAACCTGCGATAGGATAATGATCATTAACAAAGGTAAAATCGTTGCCGATGGCACCTCCGACGACCTGCGCAAAAGGGCGCAAGGGAAAGAGATATTAAAAGTAACCATTGAAGAGGCCGATACAGACACTATTTTTGAAAAACTTAAGGAGTTGCCTACAGTTGAGTTGGTGGATATATTAAACAAGGCCAAAAACAGTTTTGAGGTACAAAGCAAACGCGACGACTCCTCAAGGCGGCATATTTTCAACCTTTGTGTGAAGAATGGCTGGATACTTACCGAGCTTACATCTTTAGAGACTAAACTTGAAGATG
>JAAYWF010000130.1 GCA_012516825.1 Lentimicrobium sp.
TCAAAGATACGTTGAAGCTGGAGAGTATCAACAGGCTTCAAGCTAAAAGCACGCGGGCTCCAGCGACGGGTCAACAAAGACTGGATGGGAACTTTAGTAATTGCGGGTTTTTCCATACAACTAAATTTTTAAATAAATGCAGTGATTTTTTAAGTTAATAAATGAATTTAGATTTTACTTAGAATCGTCTGCAAACTTATAGAAATTGAGTAAATAAATATTCAAATTAAAACAGAGATTAAGCCGTAATTTAAAAAGTTTGAAAGAAAAAATTTGATCGCTAAAATGAAGTTGACAAGTTTTTGTTTCTTTTCAAGAAAACAGTTCAAATATTGAATTTGAAACTGATTTTGCCGATTAATTAACTTATTATTTCTGAAAGGTTTCAAAACTTTAAATTTGCAAATAAATATCTGTAAATATGAGATTAGCAATAATTGGCTCAACCGGAATGGTAGGTCGTAAAATGCTGCAAGTACTTGAGGAGCGCAATTTCGTCATTGACAGTTTGATTCTTGCAGCGTCTGATAAATCGGTTGGAAATAAAATTATTTTTCAAAGCAAACCGTTTGAGGTTGTTTCGATGCAGGAGGCTTTTGCTCAGAAACCACATATTGCATTGTTTTCGGCTGATTCTACGGTTTCTCAAGCGTGGGCAAAGCGCTTTGTCGAGCAAGGTACTTTTGTTATTGACAACTCATCGGCCTGGCGTTTGCACAATGATGTTCCCTTAATTGTACCAGAAGTTAATATAGATGCGTTGCAACCTAATAAGCCACTGATCGCCAATCCCAATTGTTCCACTATTCAATTAGTCGTTGCTTTAGCGCCACTGCATAGAGCCTTTAAAATTAAAAGAGTTGTAATATCTACTTATCAGTCGGTAACCGGTTCGGGAGTATATGGCAGCAATCAATTGAGATGTGAACGCGCTAATTTACCAACAATTCCATTCTATCCTCATCAGATTGACTTAAACCTGATTCCACAAGGAGGTAGTTTTAATTCTGACGGTTATACTACCGAGGAGCAGAAACTTATAGATGAAGTAAGGAAAATTTTGTCGGATACCTCTTTACAAATTACCGCTACTGTGGTAAGAGTTCCGGTTTATGGCGGTCATTCGGAATCAGTTAACATCGAGTTTTATACAAAATTCGAATTGGATGAAGTTAAAAGGCTTTTAAAAATGATGCCGGGCATAGTTATTCAAGATGAACCTGAAAAATCTATTTATCCAATGCCTTTTTATGCGCAAGAAAAAGATGACGTTTTTGTGGGTCGAATAAGGAGAGATTTTAGTGTCGAAAATGGTCTGAATATTTGGGTAGTTAGTGATAATCTGCGAAAAGGAGCTGCAACTAACGCCGTTCAAATAGCTGAATATATCGTAAGAAAAGGATGGATTAAAGGATAATATTAAAATTCGTTGTTGTTGTTTTATTAGTTTACAAAAAACTTTTTCACGTAAACATCATTATTCAAATAAATCCTGGCAATGAATATTCCTTTAAAAGGATACATATCTATTGAATATTTATTTGCTCCGGCCAACTGGCGTGTTTTAATTAGTCTTCCAGCTACATCATAAATATCTATGGCAGCGTATGTTCTTTCGGGGAAAGAAATGTAAATGTTATTGTTATATGAATAAAGGTGAATGTAGGCGAAATTAAGCTTAGGAACATATGTGATATCTGCGATGTTGATATCATCTAATCTGATCCTATGGCTTTTGCCATAATTGCCCGAAAAGTAATAAAATTTCCAGAGCAATTGTACATATTGTTTATTAAGGATATAGTCAGGCAACGGAATATCCAAGAAGTTCATTAGTGAGCCATGCATTTCAGGATTGTATTCCAAAACTTTATTTTTTATTATTAATTCCCTGAAAGGTTCTGTAACATCAAAGCGATAAAACAATCTGATAGCATATTTTTTTTGGTTTTGCTCTAATAATTCTGCAGTCCAGTTGATAAAACCGAAATTTACTTCACGTGTATCCAGTGCAATGAGGAACCCACCGAGGTCTCTTTCGGCATTTGTATTAACTATGGCTATCCCTTTATTGTCAAGTCCGTTGATTCGGGTACGATAATTATTTTTATATGGAAATCCGATATTTTGCTCATCTTCAGGGGCATAAACATTGTGTGGAATAAAATATGCAAAGAGCAATTCATCATATAGATCGGGGTCATTTTTATCACTTTGTAAAAAGATCATGTGTTCAGGGAATGAATTTTCGGGTTGGTTTTCATCCCATTTATTAAAAGATATCTTGTTTTTACGTAATTCGAATGCTTTAGGATAAACAGTAATAATAAAACTTGAAGCGACTGGTTCTGTGAAACAATCGCTTACAAGGATGATGATATTACATGCACCTCTTTGGATTGGCAAAATAGTAAGTATCGAACCATTTAGGTCTGTTTGTGCAACCTGCGGATGCATATTGATAAAAGAATAATAGATAGCATCGCCTTCAGGATCCATCACATATTTATCCAAATTAATAAGAATTGCCTTTTCGTTCCCTTCTATACATTGTTGTAAAGGTATTTGAGCTATAAATACCGGAGGTGAATTATCGGGTGTTATGACTATTCCATCGAGGCTAATATTATTAAAAGTTACACGGTTCCCGTCATCAGCGCTCATGTTATCGCCGTCAAACCGAATTCTGATTCCAAAATCAGGATTGTCGTTCGTTGCTTCAATGTTTTTAAAATCAAATTCAAAAAGTTGATATTCACCAGATAGCAAGGGCGTTGGATTTGATAATCCTTCTGATGTCCAATTTACCGGTTCAGTATCAATGGTATATTCAATGATAAGGTTGTCGGCAGCTCCCTCATCTTTAGCAGCAAACCTGAAAACTACATCTCTGATTCCTGTAGTTGGCAGTTGGAA
>JAAYWF010000131.1 GCA_012516825.1 Lentimicrobium sp.
AAAATAATGTAGAAACAGTTATAGAATTCGGTAGTGGAGACGGATATCAACTAAAGTATTTTGATTTTAAATCATACATCGGATTCGACGTTAGTCAGTCAGCGGTAAATAAATGCCGTAACATCTATAAATTTGATTCGACAAAACGATTTGAAGTCCTTGAAGCATACAACAAAGAAAAAGCTGATCTTGTTTTAAGTCTCGACGTTATTTTTCATTTAATTGAAGATGCTACTTTCTTTGATTACATGGAAAAACTCTTTTCTTCATCAAACAAATATGTAATAATATATTCTTCAAATTCTGATGAACATGAAAATAATAATGTAGCAGCACATGTCAGACATCGAAACTTCACAAATTGGATTGAACAAAATTACCCTAATTTCAAATTGACAGACCATATACCTAATAAGTATCCATTTAATGGAAATATTAAAACTTCATCATATTCGGATTTTTATGTTTTCCAAATGAATGATTAATCAACGCACTCTCGCTACTCATACAATTTATCGTTAGGTTCAAAGCAAACAAGCGCGCTTTGGAACCAAAAAAGAGAATAAACAACAAAATGATGTAAAGAAGAGGACACTATCCCAATTTGCTCCCCAGTAAGCCTTTTTATGTTGAACAGTTGGTTTTAAAAGATTAATTTCAATGTAGTTACACTTTCACGAGACGAGTAGTTCGGCCGCTTATCCGTGAACAAATAATTTACCTTGACCGAAAAAAATAAATGTTAGTTTTTTTTTGATGGATCACTCATGCTCTAATTTTTTTTTGAATGGAAGCAAGAAGGGTGAAAATATTTTCAGGAATCGCTTGCGAAAGTTTTAAATAAAGCATTATGTTTGTCCAGAATTACAAAATCGGTTACGCTTCAATGGTTAAGGCATTCTTACATTACCCATTTGGTGGAAAGCGGAACTGATTTGCGGTATATTCAGAAGTTTTTAGTTCATAAACAACAGAAAATATTTACTCATGTACTATAAAAAAGCATTAAGCAAATCAGATTTCCCTTTGATCTCCTTTGAAACAGATAATCTTACCAACCTCTTGAGCAAAAAGGTGCGGCTATCAAATCATAACTGGAGTATTAACCGTACTTTTAACACTAAGGAGGTTGGATTATAACCGAGTTATGTTCAAGTTTAAAAAACGGCATAGCGGAAACAAGCAGACACGAGCCCCAACTGTTTGGTGGGACAGTTCGTAACGACTAACTGTTACGCAATGACTTTTCCGACAGTCATAAAAATCGGACAATAAATTTTCAATTAAACTACAATCAAAAAAAATTAAACAATATGAAATCAGTTAAACAACTTTCGTTTATTTTATTAGCGACAATTCTATTTTCATCGTGTGCTAAAGTTTTTTACAGCCCCGATGCTTTCACTTTAGCCCGCAGTCAAAAAATAATTGCAATAATTCCACCGACAGTTTCCATTGCAGCAAGTAAAAAATTGATGCAGAATCGTTGAAAGAACAACAAAAAACGGAATCCATTAATTTTCAAAACGAGATGTACTCTTGGATGCTCAAAGGAAAAATGCGTGGAAAACTCTCACAAGAAATACAAGAAATTGGAACAACCAATGCCAAATTAAAGAAGGCAGGTTATCCAGAAACTCCTTTAACAACAGCTGAGTTATGCGATGTACTTGGAGTAGATGGTATAATAACTTCAAACTATAGCTTATCTAAGCCAATTTCTGAAGGAGCTGCGGTTGCTGTTGCTCTTGTGTCTGGTGTTTGGGGTTCGACAAACGAGGTAGATGCTTCATTAAGTATTAGCGATTGTGATAACAATAAGTTAATATGGAATTATGACCATAAGTTTTCGGGTAGTATAGGTAGCAGTCCTTCCAGACTTGTTGAGGGATTAATGAAAAAAGCAAGTAAAAAAATGCCATATATGAAATAGAATAATAACCCATAGAAAGAAAAAAACGCTTCATAGCAAAACATTGGTGAATATGGCGGGTTCAGCGTTTCATCCCGCCTCAAAGTTTTGTAATGGCGGATACAAAAGCAGCTCCGCAATC
>JAAYWF010000132.1 GCA_012516825.1 Lentimicrobium sp.
TACTTATTTAAAATTGGCATGATAACCGAAGATTTTGAATCTTCCGACTTCTCGTTGTTAAATTGGGAGTTCGACGGCGACAAGCCTTGGTTTATCAGTGAAACAGACCCATGGGAAGGGCTTTTCTGCGCTCAATCGGGAGATATAACCCACGAACAAAAAAGCGAATTAAAAATAAGTGTTTTCGTCGCTCAAATTGACACTGTCTCTTTTTATCAAAAAGTATCAAGCGAAACTAATAAAGACTTCCTCCGTTTTTACGACGGACCACTATTAAAAAAAGAGTGGTCAGGAAATAACGATTGGGAAGAAGCATTTTTTATTGTCTATCCGGGTTATCATGAATTCCGTTGGGTTTATGAAAAAAATAATGAGAATAGCCACTATGATGACTGTGCACGGATTGATTACATCAAATTTCCAAAATTACTTGAAAGTAAACTTGAAGCGGGTGGTGATGATATGGTGTGTATCGGCGACGATCACCAAGTAAAATCGAGTGGTGTCTATATTATGTCAATATAATGGGAAACCAGCGGTTCAGGCACATTTAACAACCCGAACACTTTACAACCTATTTATACACCAAGCGAAGAAGATATTTTAAACGGCGAAGTAATACTATCAGTATCAGCCATTGGAGCTAATAACCAACCGCTCTCCGACAGTATGACTCTCGAAATAATTGACGAGCCTCCTATACCTTTAAAACCCGTTGGAGAGATACAAGTATGCACCAATTTTGGAAAGAGTTATCAATACTCTACTCAGGAATTTTCCGAAATAAGGGCTTACATTTGGGAACTTAACCCCGAAGAGGCAGGCTCGTGGCTCGGGAACGAAAACATTATAGATATTGTGTGGACGCCCGACTTTATCGGTAACATCAGCTTAAAAGTAAAAGGTGTAAACCCATGCGGCGAAAGCATCTTCTCAGATAGCCTCAATATAGAAGCCTTCATCTGCGACGCCATTGAAGAGAAAACAAAAGAGGAACTTGTAATTTATCCCAATCCGACCGATCGAATTATTTATTTAACTATACCAGGAGAGATGTCCGAAAATGAAATAGTGATTTATAACTCAACCGGCATTGAAGTTTTCAGACAGAAGGATGAAAACATAGTAACCGAACTGAAATTAGACTTGCATAATCTACCAAAAGGCATATACCTTTTAAAAACCGTAAACGACAGAAAAGTATTAACGGCTAAGCTGATTCTTAAATGATCGAACATTTAAAATAAAATCCAAGTTTGCAAACTACGCCTTGATATATTAGTATCATCTATTTCGATATTAAATAAAGTCAAAAAGCTGTTGAAGCGGCTATAAAAAGATTATTAAAGAAACAGGGCGTTCGGCCCGATATGCAAATGCCGACAACGAAAACTGTTTTAAAAACAGGCAGAAATGATAACATAGGAAATTACAATGTAAAAAACAATACAGCATAAAACGAGTAGGCTGGCATAATGAAAACCTTCGGCATCAAAAAGAAACTCCCTAAAATTATGCTTTTGAGCATAATAGCAGTTACTAGTTTTTTTTACAAAGAGCTTATTTGTCAAAATATAAAACAGCCTTTTCTTTCGACCATACATATCGAAACTAAGATTCATCAGGGTTTAGTCATCAATCATCATCCTGAAATGTGGGCGCTTACTGATGGCTATTTCCCTTCTTACGAAATAGGATTAGCGCGTCAAACCGTTGGTAAAAACTCAGAGGTCTATTTCAGAAAATATCCTCGTTACGGCTTGACATACCGTTACACAAATTTTAACGGCTCTCCATATCTTGGCGAGGCCCATTCAGCCATGGCATTTGTCAGTTTGAAGGTTGCAAAATGCAATATCGTTGAATTAAATTTCAGAACATCACTTGGCATAGCGTACCTTACAAAAACTTTTGACTATAAATACAATTACAAAAACAGGGCAATCAGTACCAACTGGAATGCATCTATTGGATTTGAACTAAGCTCAGCATGGAAATTATCGAAGATTGCCGAACTTTCCACAGGTATCACGATGCTTCATCTCTCCAACGGCACCATAAAAACTCCAAACTATGGTTTAAACATACCGGCTTTGGAAGCAGGCTTAAGCTTTAAATTAAATAGAGCCGATGTTCGTTACAAGATCCCGGAAACGTTAATCCTACGAAAAGGGAAAAATAATTTACGAGCATCTTTCGGAATGGCCTATAAAGAGATTATTGAACGCTGGCAGGAAAAGTTCCAGGTGTTTACCGGCGATATTGTCTTCACTCACTTTTACAATAATGTAAATCGCTATATCATTGGCTTTGACGGCGCTTATGATCAATCGAACAAAATAATAATCGAATCGCAGGGAGATACGACCGATACATGGGTTGATGAATCAAAATTTGGTGCTATTGTTGGGCATGAATGGGTTATTTCAAGGTTTGCAATAAACTTTTCGGTAGGAACATACATTTACAACTTAAACAAATCAAACGCCCTTGTTTACAATAAAATAGGTGTTATTTATTTTTTTCATAACAATATTTTCGGCGGTATTACATTAAAATCGCATTATGCGAAAGCTGATTTTTTATCTGCTAATTTGGGAATAAGCCTTTAAATGATGCAACGCCTCTTTTTTACATTTTTAAAATATTATTGTCTTTTACTTCTATTTACCTTGTTATCTTGCAAGAACGATCTGTTTAACGAGTGTCTTTCGGGCAGAGGTAAAGTTACAACAGAGCGTCGAGGATTGTATCCCTTTGGTAATATTGCCGTTTACGATAATATTAACCTTACCGTCGTACAGGCAAACGAATATTCCATCACCCTTTACGGTGGAGATAGACTCCTCCCTTTAATCACAAACTTAATCATTAACAATACGCTTGAATTGAGAAACCAAAGCCGCTGCAATTTGCTGAAAGACCCGTGGGAACCAGTGGAAGTTATTGTAAAGACTCCAAAACTTGATTCACTATTTATCAGATCGCAAGGAAAAATTTCAAACTCAATTCCTATCAAACAAGATAATCTATACGTAAGCGCCTACGAGACTTCCGCCGATATCCACCTCGATCTGGCCACCCGTTTTTTCAGGTTCGACAATAAAAAAGGAACTGCTGACATGTACCTCTATGGACATAGCGATACAGTTTTTATTTACAATATTGGCGCTGGTAGAGTAAACGCTACTACAATAACATCAGATGTGATGGTTGTTAACACCGGCAGCATGAACGATACCTGGGTAAAATCCGGCAAAAAGATCCTTGATGTAAAGATAACCTATATGGGAAATGTTTTTTACTCGGACAATCCTGAAGAAATTATTTATTACTCCGCCGGTAGTGGAAAACTGTTGTTAATCAATTAGTAAGCTTTAGCAAATACCACTCTCTCTTTACTTGGCCGTCCGCTATAGACACAGAAACCAACTTCCTGTTTATTATCCAATGGTATTGTGCGTATGGTGGCTTTCGTTTCATCTTTGATTTTTAATTCGGTCTCGCTAGTGCCATCCCAATGAGCCAAAATAAAACCACCCTTTTCTATCTGAACTTTAAAGTCGTCCCATGTATCAACACGATAAGTATTTTCTTCACGGAACGCATAAGCTTTATGATAAAGATTCACCTGTATTTGATCGAGTAGATGTATGACTTTATTTTCAATATCTGTAATTTGATATATCTCTTTTTCAAGAGTGTCGCGCCTTGCCACCTCTACAGTTCCATTTTCAAGATCTCTGGGGCCAATTGCGAGCCTCACAGGAACGCCCTTGAACTCATATTCGGAAAATTTCCATCCGGGCTTCTGTGTATCACGGTCATCATATTTCACCGATATTCCCTTTGCAATCAACGAATTTTTTATCTCATTGGCTTTTATGCTGATCTCATTTAGCTGACCATAGTTTTTATAAATAGGCACAATAACAACCTGTATTGGCGCAAGCTTTGGGGGAAGCACAAGTCCATTATCATCAGAATGTGCCATAATAAGCGCTCCCATCAATCGGGTGGATACGCCCCACGAGGTAGCCCAAACATACTCCAACTGATTATCTTTGGAAAGAAACTTAACATCAAAGGCCTTTGCAAAATTCTGACCTAAAAAATGCGATGTACCTGCCTGCAATGCTTTTCCATCCTGCATAAGCGCCTCAATACAATAGGTGTCAACTGCGCCGGCAAACCGCTCATTTGCCGACTTCAAGCCCTTTAAAACCGGAACAGCCATCCATTTCTCAGCAAAATCAGCATATATATCTAAAATTTTTAAAGTCTCTTCTATGGCTTCTTCTTTGGTAGAGTGGGCAGTATGACCCTCTTGCCATAAAAATTCAGCAGTGCGAAGGAAAAGACGCGTCCGCATCTCCCACCTCACCACGTTAGCCCACTGGTTGATAAGGAGAGGCAAATCACGATAGGACTGTATCCAATTACGATATGTATCCCAGATAATAGTCTCAGAAGTCGGACGAATGATCAACTCCTCTTCAAGCTTGGCATCCTCATCTACAACAATCCCCTTTCCGTCATCGGCATTTTTTAACCGATAATGTGTAACTACGGCACACTCTTTGGCAAAGCCTTCGACGTGATCAGCCTCTTTGCTTAAAAATGATTTAGGAATAAAAAGAGGAAAATAAGCATTTGAATGTCCTGTATCTTTAAACATCTTATCAAGCGCTGCCTGCATCTTTTCCCAAATCGCATAACCATAAGGCTTTATGACCATACAACCCCTCACTGCGGAGTTCTCAGCAAGGTCAGCTTTTATCACCAAATCGTTGTACCATTGTGCGTAATTCTCAGCACGTGTTGAAAAATCTTTTGCCATAATACTTTTTGGTATAATTTTTGGAACTTTTTTATCGAAATTTTTATGATGCAAAAATAGAAAATTATTAACCCAGTTGATTTTGAACATAGTTTTACATAACGAAACAAAAATATTTAAAGGAGGAACTGCAATGAAACGTTTAATTTATCTACTCGGCGCAATGATCATAATGATCTCCTGCACAACCAGCAAAGATGCCATGACCGTTTATGACGATGTCTATTACTCTCCCAAAAATCAAGTTGTTACAACACAAAAGACAATCCCTGATTATCAGGTTACATACAGCCCTGAAAGAACGTCTGAAGAATACCAACAATCTTCATCGCCACAAAGCCAACCTGTTGAAACAAATGCAACATCCAGCTATAAATCGTCTGAATATCTGGATAACTACTACCCCGAATCAACAGACCAGGAATATTATTACGATGACGATCAAAGTAATTACTATTCTGATTATGACTATGAAGCAAGACTAAAACGGTTTTACAGAGCTAATATCGGATTCGGTTATTACGATCCTTATTACACTGGATTTTATTCCCCTTATTACGGACCAGGATTCTCGTTTTCTTATGGCTGGGGCTGGCCATCAACTTATTTCTCCTTCGGCTATATCTGGGGGCCACGATATCCTTACTATTATTATAATCCCTGGTGTTGGGATCCATGGTACTCGTGGGGATATTATCCCTATTACCGTCCTTATTGGTATTCGCCCTATTGGTACGGCTCCTATGGATATGGCTACTGGAATGGATATTGGGATGGTTACATCGGCGGTTCAACAGGTTATTATCCCGAACATCAAAATCATTATTATGGCCCAAGAAATCCAAGAGGCAGCAGTATCATTGGAAATCCCGAACCACGTGCATCAAGGATTTCATCTGACGATGAAATAAAAAACACTTACATCTCCGGGCGTGCATCACGTACTGAGGGAAGCTCTACGATTACCGGCGACCCTAATGGCACCTCAAATAACAGAATAATCAGACCACAAGACGCTCAGGTTAGCGGCACAGAAATTATTTCAAACAAAGGAAATGAAGAGAGGACGAATATCTTTTCGACATCCGAGCCTAAGCCTACAACACCGGAGGTTTCACGCAATGCCGAGAACATCAAACCACAAGAGCCAAAAGAGGGGACAACTACACGTTCGGTAGTTCCAATTTCAGGAAGACAGCAAGGAAATGCAGTTAATAATGAGAAATATTCTAAACCACAACAGGCTAATAAGGACAACGTTTTTTCCCGTGAGAGAATTTATGCCAAGCCACAATCTAATGATCTTGAAAGATCAATGACAATACCTAAAACTTATTCAGCGCCTAATGCCAATCGTCCTCGCTCGAGTAACGAATACGTTGTACCAAATTCGAGGAATAAACAAAATATAAACAGATCATCAGAAAGCCGTCAAGGTACTGTAACAACGCCTTCCAATCAAAGGAATTTCTCCACACCATCGCGTTCTCAAAATAAATTTTCGCAGCCGAACCGATCTACAAGTTCGCCATTCTCACAACCATCAAGGATAAGCACACCTTCGGAACCGACACATAGAATTTCAACACCATCCAGATCATCACAAAACTATTCGGCGCCCTCACAATCACGATCATCCGGTAGTTATAGCGCTCCTTCCAGTTCAGGCAGATCATCACAAGGGTCTTCCTCTTCAGGGAGCTCATCAAGTAGCAGAGGTAGGAGATAGAAGAACTGACATTATTTATCTTATTAATTAAATCACTCAGACAAATGAAAAAAATAGGTTTAATAACGCTTTTGGTATATCTATTCGCTAATCTTGCCTATGCTCAAAACGAGGAAGACGCACTCAGATACTCCAATGTCCATTTATTAGGAACTGCACGTTATATGGGTTTAAGCGGAGCATACGGAGCTATTGGCGCAGATTTTTCAACACTTAGCTCCAATCCTGCAGGTATAGGCCTGTACAGACGATCAGAGTTCTCTATAACACCCCTTTTGCACATTGCAAAAACTACCAGCACATATAATAACGAACGACACGATGATAACAAATCGAACTTCGGCTTAGGTAATCTCGGTTTTGTATTGACTTTCGAAACTAAAAAAAAGTTAGATCAAAATCCGATCAGGAACTTCCAGTTTGGCGCCGGTATAAACAGAATTAAAGACTTCAGCAATCGTATCAATATCAAAGGCATTAATAAAGTTAACTCACTATTAGATACTTATCTTATTTATGCCGGCAACATGAATCCCGAGAATTTAGATGTATTTGATACCCGCTTAGCTTTCGACACTTACCTGCTCGACACAATAATTGGCGCATCTGTTCCTACTTACGTTAATGCATACAGCTATATCGGCGGCTTCAACGGCGCAATACAACGTAAAACGATCGAAACAAGCGGCTCTATCTACGAGTGGGCGCTTTCGGGGGGGATGAACTTTAACGATGTACTATATTTTGGCCTCACATTAGGATTCCCGCGACTAAAATATTATCAGGAGTCGGTATATAGTGAATTTAACCTTACCGAACCCAATAAAGACCTTGATCAGTTTAATTATGCCGAAGAGCTTAAAACCACCGGAACCGGATTTAACGTCAAAACCGGTGTTATTGTCCGTCCGGCAGATTGGCTGCGTGTTGGACTTGCCTATCACTCGCCTACTTGGTACAACGATCTTCATGATAATTGGAAAACATCCATGAAAGCCATGTACACTAATGGCGACATTTTTACTTCGAAATCACCAACAGGAGAATTTTTCTACGACATTGAAACGCCATGGAAAATAATTGCAAGCGCTGCCATCATAGTAAGTAACAAAGGATTTATTAGCGCTGATTACGAGTTTACCGATTATCGAAACTCTTCTGTCAAACCCAACTTCACATATAGCGACATCAATGAAATTATAAAAAATAATTTTGGTCCTACCAATACTTTACGATTAGGAACGGAATGGAATGCCGGACCGTATCAAATAAGGGGTGGATATGCCAATTATGGAAGCCCGTTTCATTTGGATGTAAACGATGGTATGATACAATCAGTTTCGGCAGGATTAGGATATCGTACAAAAACTTATTATATTGATTTAGGCGTTGCTTATTCTTTCGGCAACATGGATTACTATCTTTACAATGCTGATTACATAAGAACCAACCCTGTAGATAACCGATACGAAACTATTAATTTTGGTTTTACTTACGGATATAGGTTCAATTAAACAATATCCTGACTAAGAAAACTATCAGGATAAAAACCAGAAAAAACAAACCTTTATAAGGTTTTACTATCTCCTTTTACTAGTTTCTTTACAATTCCAATTTTACCTGATTGGCTATATTATCATCCACAAGTATTCTACCGCAATATTCGCATACGATGATCTTTTTATGCATTTTAATATCAAGTTGGTGTTGAGGTGGAATTTTATTGAAACACCCATTACACGCATCTCTCTCAATCTGAACTACGGCAAGACCATTCCGCGCATTCTTTCTTATCCTTTGATAAGCAATAAGCAGACGATCTTCAATCATCTTACTATACATTTCCGATTTCTTCAATAGGGTATTTTCCTCTTTTTCTGTTTCAGCAACTATATCCTTCAATTCAACTTTTTTGCTTTTTAAATCCGCCTCACGCTCTTTCAATACGGTTCTTGACTCCTTAGCAAGCTGATTTTTCGTATCAAGCTCATGCGTAAATTCGCGAATTCTTTTTTCCTCAAGCTCAATTTCAAGATTCTGAAATTCAATCTCCTTTGTCAAAGCATCGTATTCACGGTTATTTCGTACATTCATCTGCTGCTCTTCGTACTTTTTTATCAATAGCTTAATATCCTTGATCGTATTCGTTTTATCGGATATCTGCTTTTCGAGCGTCTTAGCATCATCTTTGTACTTCGCAATACGTATCTGAAGCCCTGCAATTTCATCTTCAAGATCCTGTACTTCAAGCGGCAATTCACCTCTAATAATTCGGATTTTATCAATCTGCGAATCAATTTGTTGCAGACTGTAAAGAGCTTTTAATTTCTTTTCAATAGTAAGTTCCAGGATTTCGGAGTTTTCCTCCTCTGCTGCTGAAGCGTCTAACTTGGTTTGATCAATGTTGCTACTCATTGAAGTTTTTATTTAATTTTCTGTTAAAATAGTTATTTACAATTAATTACAAATAATAAAAAACCGGATTGGTATTTACCTGTGAAAGTCGGGTTGCAAAAGTAGGTATTTTTTCCAACAAAATATCCTTAATTAGTTCCGGTGTAAATTGTTCGCTTTCGAAATGCCCGATATCAGCGATGATAATCTTTCCATCAGCCTCAAAAAAGTCATGGTACTTCACATCTGCTGTTACAAAAATATCGGCTTTTCGGGCTAAGGCGCTTCCAAGTAAAAAGCTGCCACTACCCCCACAAACGGCAACTCGTTGTATTTTATCAAAAATCAATTTAGTATGCCTAATAGATTTGGCATTAAAAACATTTTTTATGCGTTCAAAAAAAACTTCAGTTTCAACGGGCGAATCTAAGCTGCCTATCATGCCAGCGCCAACAATATTATATTCATTTGTAACTGGGTAAATATCGTAAGCCACTTCCTCATAAGGATGAGCTGAAAGCAGCGCTTCTACTATCTGCCTTTGCCTGTAAACAGGAAAAATAGTCTCAATTCTCACTTCATTTTCAAAATGCAATTCGTTAACCTTGCCAACAAAGGGAGTTGCGCCTTCCAACCCTCTAAAAGTGCCTTGCCCCGATACATTAAAACTACAATAATCGTAATCCCCTATATGCCCTGCCCCTGCTTCAAAAATAGCAATACGGACTTTGTCGGTATAGTCAGCCGGGCAAAATGTAACTAACTTTCGCATTTGTTGCCTCTTTGGTTCTAAAACAACAGGATTTTTTACTTTAAGTTTATCACAAATCCTGCGATTAACCCCGGTAAGAACATTATCAAGATTAGTATGGATTGCAAAGACAGCAATGTTATTTCTTATGCAGGTGATTGCCATCCTCTCCACAGGATTTTTCCTGCCAAGACTCTTCAATCCTTTGAAGATTAGCGGATGATGAGCAATAATCAAATCGCATTTTAAATTAATAGCCTCCTCTATTACCTCTTCAGTAACATCGAGGGTTATTAAAGCAGCTTTCACTTCATCGTCGGGAGAGCCTATAATCAGGCCGGCATTATCATAAGATTCCTGCAGCTCGGCAGGCGCAGCCTCATCAAAAACTTTTATGATATCAGCAATTTTCATGGTTTTAGTTTATTAGTGCACTTTTAAGGAGATATCTTTGATGTTATACCGCCGTACATTTTCTTCGACTTCAACCAATAAAAGACCAAATTCATCAACGCCTTTTATTATTCCGGTAAACTCTTGATCATCAGCGATAAAAGTAGCTGAAGTATTATAAAAAAGTAATCTTTCCAAATAGTATTGATTAATAGTATCTATCAAATTTTTTTTCAATAAACTGTAGAAATGTTTCACATCGTCAATCAACTGCTTCAACACTTCATTTCTATCAAAAGCCCGATGAGCAATCTGATACATCGAGACAGGATTTGGTATTTCCGGACTAAAATTTTGTTGGTTTATGTTAAGACCAATACCCACTATACACGTTTCGAACCTATTACCCATAATGAGATTACGGGATAAAATTCCCGCAATTTTTCCAAATCCTACCCACACATCATTTGGCCATTTAATAGTGATACGTTGCCCGGTAATATATTTGTCAAGACATTTACAAACGCCAAGCGAAACAATTTTATTTATCATAAACTGATCTGCCGGACTAAGAAACACAGGATGCAAAACAATACTAATGAGCAGGTTTTCACCCATATTACTTTCCCAAATATTGTGTCCTATACCCTTTCCATTTGTTTGATAATCAGCGAAAAAAACGGTAAACTCATCCACAGCCTCTCGACTTAACGTAGCTTCGGCCAAATCGTTGGTTGAGCCAACAGAATAACTATGCAATATTTTGTAATCCTGAGACATGGATATTATTTGAACATATGATTCGAAATAAGGTTATTAAATAGATGAAACAACATAGTACAGAAATCGTTACCACAATTCTGAATTTAAAATTTAGCATTTTGAATGAAATGGTTCTAACACGATGGAGAGCAAAATTAGTTACTTTTGCTGAAAATTTATTTTAATGATTAAAAATAAGATATCAGAGACTAAACCACACGATAAAAACGTACTTATAAATTACATCGTAGCCGGCATTCGCGAGATTAAAGGTCTTGATATTGTTGATGTCAACATCAGTTCAATAAAAAACGCCATTTGCGATAATTTCATTATCTGCCATGGTACATCACGGAAGCATGTTGATGCTATAGCAGATTCTGTAGAACAAATGGTTTGGAAAAAAACCGGAGAGAAACCTTGGCATAAAGAGGGTTTTCAGAATGCCGAATGGGTTTTGCTTGACTATGTTGACGTTGTAGTTCATATTTTTAATGATGCTAACCGTAAATTTTATAATTTAGAGGGGCTTTGGGCTGATGCTACTATTAATCATTTTGACCCTTTAACCGAATCAAAACAATAACCGTGAACGAAAACAAAAAGAAAGATACTCAAAAAGAAAGAAAGGATGATTTGTTGAAAAACCTGAACAAGGGAGGCAAACCAGGCGACTCAAACAAAGGGAAATTCAATTTCTATTGGATATATATGTTGATTGCAGCCGTTTTTTTTGCGCTATTTTTTTTCAATCGCAATGGTGAGACCAAAGAAACTACCTGGAACGACCTTCGACAAATGCTGATAGAAGAGGATATTGAAAAGATTGTCGTAGTAAACAACGAAATTGCTGAAATCTTTATTAAACAGGATAAAATTGGCAAGCAGCGTTATGATAAGCTACGTGAAAGTGTTTCAAATAACTTCCTTGCTCAAAATCCTCATTATAAAATCGTAATCGGCTCAGTAGAAACTTTTGACAAAAAGATTGAAGAGGCTCAGGAGGGTATCAATAATCCTGTTTATATTGAATATGCCAGAAGGCGAAACTGGAGTGGCGATATCATGAGTTGGGTTATCCCGTTTCTCCTAATCATCGGTTTATGGATATTTATTATGCGAATGATGAGCCGAGGCGGGCCCGGAGGCGGACAGATATTTAATATCGGCAAATCCAAAGCGCAACTGTTTGATAAAGATACGCATGTAACTGTTACTTTTAAAGATGTCGCCGGACTTGAAGAGGCAAAAATAGAAGTGATGGAGGTTGTAGATTTTTTAAAAAACCCAACCAAATATACTAAATTAGGAGGAAAAATACCTAAGGGCGCTTTGTTGATCGGACCGCCGGGTACCGGAAAGACTCTTCTGGCTAAATCGGTAGCCGGCGAAGCCAACGTACCCTTTTTCTCAATCTCAGGAAGCGACTTCGTAGAGATGTTCGTCGGTGTTGGAGCATCAAGGGTGCGCGATCTTTTCAGGCAGGCAAAAGAAAAAGCTCCCTGCATTATTTTTATAGATGAAATTGATGCAATCGGTCGAGCCAGAGGGAGGAGCGCCATTACAGGTGCTAACGACGAGCGCGAGAATACATTAAATCAGTTGCTTACTGAGATGGATGGTTTTAGCACCAACGCCGGGGTAATAATCCTTGCTGCTACCAATAGGGCCGACATTCTTGATCGTGCCCTGTTACGCGCTGGCCGTTTCGACCGTCAGATACATGTTGAGCTACCCGATCTGGATGAGCGCAAAGCGATTTTCCTTGTGCATCTTAAGCCTGTAAAGATTGATGATAGTGTTGATGTTGATTTTCTATCAAAACAAACTCCGGGATTCTCCGGCGCCGACATTGCCAACGTATGCAATGAGGCTGCTCTAATCTGTGCAAGAAAAGGAAAAAAGGTAGTAGATAAAACCGACTTCATGGATGCTATTGACAGGATTATTGGCGGACTTGAAAAGCGAAACAAGATCATCTCTCAACAAGAAAAAAGAACCGTTGCCTACCACGAGGCAGGCCATGCAGCAATAAGCTGGCTACTTGAACACGCATCGCCGTTGGTTAAAGTAACTATCGTCCCTCGTGGCAAAGCCCTTGGAGCAGCATGGTATCTGCCAGAAGAGCGACAAATAACTACATTTGAACAAATGTTCGACGAAATGATTGCAACCCTCGGCGGAAGAGCCTCCGAAGAGGTAAACTTCGGAGTAATTTCAACAGGCGCACTGAACGACCTGGAAAGAGTTACAAAACAAGCTTACGCAATGGTTATGTATTATGGGCTGAATAAAAAACTCGGAAACATCAGCTTCTACGACTCTAGCGGACAACAAGAGTACTCATTCACAAAACCATATAGCGAAAAAACAGCCCAACTTATTGACGAAGAGGTACATAAACTTATTGAACAAGCATATAATAAAGCAGTCAACCTTCTTACCGAAAATAAAAGCAAGGTGGACAAATTAGCACAACTACTATTAGATAAAGAGGTAATATTTAGTGAAGACCTTGAAAAAATCTTTGGAAAAAGAGAATTTGCAAGAGACGTAGAAAAGAGAATTGAATACGAAGAAGAGAAAAGAAGACTTAGAGAAAAGCTACATCATATCAAAAACGAAAACTCAAAACAGGAAGAGATAAAAAAAACGGTGGAAAAGAATGATGTAGATACCAAATCGGAAGATCAGTCAAATGAATAAAAGAACGTTGTTTAAAAAATAATTTATTTGGCAATGGCCACTGCAAAAGAAATAACTGCAAAAGAGAATGTTTATAAGAATATTCGCAATGCCTTAATTGACAAGATGGATAATCCTTTTTACGGAGTTGATCAGGATGCTTCGGTTTACAATTTGCTCAAGGAGAGTAATGACGTAACTTTTGCACAGGAGTTTACAAAGGTTTCCGGTAAATTTGTCTATTGCGAAAGCGTTGATGACCTTGGAAAAAAACTAAAGTATATCTGTTTTGAAAATAAACTTCAAAATATTTTCTGTTTTGAAGATGATTTAAAACAACTGCTCGATGAATATGAAATTGCAGTTTGTGATGACAAGACCAAGATACTTGAGGTGAATACAAGTATTAGTTATTGCGAATGCCTAGTAGCCCGACTTGGAAGCGTAGTTGTTTCTTCAAAACAAATATCCGGAAGACGTCTAATAGCATTACCCGAAACCCATATTATTGTGGCCTTCACTTGGCAGCTTGTCGAAGATTTAAAAGACGCCTTAGCTTTTTTAAAAGAAAAATATCAAAAAAAACTGCCCTCATCAATTACCTTCATTACCGGCCCAAGCCGTACTGCCGATATCGAAAAAACATTAGTATTGGGGGCACATGGCCCAAAAGAATTATTTGTATTTCTTGTTGAAGCAAACGATAAGTAACTATAAAACAAATGACTATGAATAATGAATGGATAGTGGCCTATACATCTAATAATATGTATAAAGTTGACTTAGTAAAAGGACTACTGCTCGAAAACGGTATTAAAACTGAGATAATGAATAAAAAGGATAGTGTATTTTTAACTGGTGAAATTGAACTTTATGTTCATCCCAACGATTTTAAAAAAGCACAAAGAATAATCTCTGAACGTAAAGACATTGAATAATTTTCTGTTGCGCACTATTACCGGTTTAGTATATGTAGTTGTTATTATCGGTTCCTTGTTATTGGGAGCCAAAGTATTTGCATCCCTATTTTTTATCATTAACATACTGACTCTTAATGAGTTTCTGACAAATATCAAAAGGATTCGGTTACCCTCGCTTAATTTGTATTTTGGAATAGCATCCGGTGCAGTTCTTTACCTTCTAATCACTTTAACAGGGTTAGGGTATTTACCACCAACATTGTTATCTATTGCATTAATAATCCCTTTGTCGCTATTTGCCAGAGAATTCTTTGCCAAAAACCAGTCGCCAATCACAAATATCGCCATTTCTACTTTAGGTTTAATTTACATCACTATTCCTTTTGCACTTTTAGTTACACTTTACCCTACCCCACAATCATCCGATCCATTTCCATGGAATATTTTGACGCTCTTTGTCATTGTATGGATTAACGATACATTTTCATATTTAACCGGAATAACTTTCGGGCGAAACTTATTATTTAAACGTATTTCACCAAAAAAGACATGGGAAGGAACTATTGGCGGATTTCTATCTTCACTTGCCGGTGGATTTGTCATGTACAAAGTCAGTAGCGGGTATTCAATGATTTTATGGATCATACTATCAGGGTTAATATCTATATCGGCGCTCATTGGCGATCTTTCCGAATCAGTGATAAAGCGTAGTTTAAACATAAAAGATAGTGGAAATCTTTTGCCAGGTCATGGTGGCTTGCTCGACAGGTTCGATTCACTTTTGTTTGCCACACCGGTTGTATATGTTTTTATAACTTTGCTCGGTAAATTATGAAAATACATAGAGAAGGAATACCGATCATTATCATTACTATATTAATGATTACAGGGATTGTGTTAATCATCAACTATTACCATCCCACCCAAGGAGCCATACATTATGTTTGCTATCTGGCACTTACCTCATTACTCGTTTTTATTATTAGGTTTTTTCGCAACCCAAACCGCCCGCTTACTATTGACCAATCCACAGTAATTTCGCCGGCTGACGGTAAGATTGTAGAGATCGCAGAGACTGATGAACCTGAGTTTTTTGGAGACAAGCGTTTAAAAATCTCCATTTTTATGTCGCCAAACAATGTTCATAAAAACTGGTATCCCATTAGTGGTACTGTTCGGTTTTTCAAGCATCATCCCGGCAAATTTTTGGTTGCCTGGCATCCCAAGTCTTCGGATCTGAACGAAAGAACAACTATTGTTTTAGAAAATAACAGAGAAGCTAAAATCCTTGTAAGGCAGATTGCTGGCGCAGTTGCACAAAGAATAAAATGTTACGCAGAAAACACCAAAACCGTCAATCAAGGTGACGAACTGGGTTTCATCAAATTTGGATCAAGAGTTGACCTTTTCCTACCTCTTGGAACTGAAATACTTGTAACACAAAATCAAAAAGTAAAAGGCTGCCAAACGGTTATTGCAAAACTATAAGGCGGATTTATAATAATGAAGCCCTGTTGCGAAAAGATATTTAATAGCTTCAATGATTTAATATGTCATTTTCAATTACAGTTTTAGGAAGTGGAGCAGCAACCCCAACTATTGGCCGTAACCCCTCAGGAATATTTGTAAATATCGGCAACAATTATTTCCTGATTGATTGTGGTGAAGGAACTCAAATGCAGCTTCGCCGATTTAATCTTAAAGCGCAAAGAATCAATCATGTATTCATCAGCCACCTACATGGCGATCACTTTTTTGGTCTGGTAGGGCTTATCTCAACATTTCATTTAACAGGTCGAAAAGAGACACTACACATTCATAGTGATTCACAGTTACAGGAAATTATTGCGCTGCAATTGAAACATACTCAAACCCAATTGGTCTATCCACTCGAATTTCATCCATTTAGCCAACCGCACGAAACACTTTTCGAAAATGAACAGGTAACTGTTAAATCATTTCCTTTAGTACACAAGATCACCTCTACAGGATTTCTGTTTTCAGAAAAACAGAAACCAAGAAAAATAAAGAAGGATTTTATACAGCATGAAGAGGTTAGTATAAAGGATATTAAAAGAATAAAAGCCGGTGAAGATTATGTTTCGCCGCAAGGGAGGGTTTATCTCAATCGCGATATTACCATTGCCGCTCCGCCGCCACGCCAGTTTGCCTACTGTTCCGACACACGGTTCGACGAAAAGATTGCTGATTATATCAAAAATGTAAACTTACTTTACCATGAAGCATCTTTTTTGGATGATGAATTGGACACCGCCAAAGAAAAATTTCATTCAACAGCAAGTCAAGCAGCAACAATAGCTGCAAAAGCAAAAGCTGATCAATTGCTTCTTGGTCATTTTTCTGCTCGTTATAAAGATTTAAATGGGTTTATGAAAGAGGCATCCAAAGTATTTCCTAACACAGTATTAGCCGAGGATGGCTTAACCATTACCATCCCATTAAAATAGCCAACCCTAAACAACTCACATTCCACGAAGGAGTATAAGTCATCAGTGTAAGTTTAAAAGCCAAAGCGGATGTGGGGTAAGTCGGAAAATTCATAGAAAAGTCATAGTATGGCTTAAAGCCATGCTATGACTGAATACTTATCTTAATCAGGTTAAGCGATAGGATTTCCTCAATTGGTAAAGGTAACGGGGGTAGCGTTACTATCGCTGAAATTGGCTACAAACAACCTTTTTGCTTTTAAAACAACAATCACCAAGCGCAAATCCGACTATTTTTTTGAACTTGCCTAAAATATTTGGATGTTTTTTTTTACGAAAAATATCATTTGATAAAAACATTTTTATTATATTTGACGCCGATATTTTACGCACAAAAATTGAATTTATAAATGAAGAATTTACATTTTCAATACAAACCTACGAAAATCATAATGGCAGAAGGCCGCAAGCCGTCAAAAGGAGGGAGCTTTGAAACGTAACACATACTTTACAAGCAATCTTTTTACTGGAACTTTTTTCCACCTTAATATGATTTTGTTATGAGCGTTTCGGATGATTGGTCACCGAATCGCACAAATATTAAAAACTTTACAATTAATTAACTAATAATAAAAGATAAAAAAATGAAGAAAATATACATTTTACTTTTCATCGTAGCGCTTTTCATGATAAAAGCACAAGGACAAATCATTACACAAAGTTTGCAAACTGAGCTTGATAATGCTAGCCCTTCAGATATGATTTCAATAATCATTAAAATGAACGACCAATTAAATTGTGAGTATTTGCTGGATTCCTTAATTTTCAATCTACCACGCAAAGTGAGACGCCAGTTAGTTGTAAGCGAACTTAAAAGTTTCGCTGACACTTCCCCACAGGCAATCATGAATACACTCACCGGCCTTGAGGCATTGGGACAGGTGGAAAATGTGAGGCAATTTTGGATTGTCAATATGATTACATGTAAAGCAAAGCCCGCAGCAATAAACCAATTGGCACAAAGGCAGGATATTAACATGTTACATATTGATGAGGTTTTTGAAATCGAAGAAATTGTAACAGACAGTGTTATGACTCCCCCTGATACGGCCTACCATATAAAAACCATGAACGTTCCTGCAGTATGGGACTTGGGCTATGAGGGCGAGGGGGTGGTTGTTGCGGTTCTCGATACAGGAGTTGATATTTATCATCCAGACCTGGAAAATAATATTTGGGAAGATGGTGGCTGGAATATTATTGACTGGAATGATAATGTAGATGACTCATATGGACATGGTACCTCAGTAGCAGGCGTAATTGCAGGAGATGGTACAATGGGAACCATAACGGGTGTTGCTCCTAAAGCTAAAATAATGGCGCTTAAAGTTGCTTTTAATAATATGAGTACTCAAGCATACCATAGTTTTTTTCTTGCAGGAATTGCATGGGGTCTTGATCATGGCGCTGACATTTTTAACATTTCATGGCATACCATTAAAAATAGCACTCCTCAAACTTTGCGCCTTTGGCGTCAGGTGATGGATTGTGTCCTTGAGGCGAGCTGTGTAACGGTTGTTGCTGCTGGTAATAATAAATCTACAATAAAAATACCAGGAATGATACCGCCACCCTGGAAACATCCTCATCAAGAAATTTATGGTTCTGAGGGAACACAATCAGGAGTTGTTTGTGTAGCAGCAATTGACTCACTTGGGAATCATTGGCATCTATCAGGTTTTGGACCTGTTTCCTGGTCGAATGTTTCACCGTACGAAGATTATAATTATAATCCACCAAATTTGGGTTTACGACGTCCTGATTTAGTAGCACCTGGTGTTGCTATTACTTCATTGAAAGCAAATAGTGTTGAGTATGTTATTGGTAACGGTACTTCCTTTTCGTCGCCTGCTGTTGCAGGGGTAATGGCTCTGATGTTGTCGAAAAACCCATTTTTAACACCCGCCGAATTGGACAGTATAATTGAATTGACAGCCTTTCACCCAGATAACGACACAACAAATTCCAATCCTTATTTGCGCTTTAAAGACAATTTCATAGGTTCAGGAAGTGTTGATGCGTTTGCAGCCATTGAAATGTCTCCTGAATGTCAGTTAATTGTTGAAAACACACAAATTTTAAATGACACGATTTTTTACTGCAATATTATTGTAAAACCCGGTGGTAGTTTAACGATAAACCAAAATCTTTGGTTTGCCCTTAACAGAAAGATTATCGTAGAACCAGGCGGCAAGCTGATAGTGGACGGAGCAAAAATTTCCAGATTAAACAACAAGGTATGGAAAGGCATTGAAGTTTGGGGCAACAGTGAGGAAAACCAGTTGTCCGATACACAGGGTAATTATTCTCAGGGATATTTGAACCTGAAAAACGCCACCATCGAAAATGCCATTTCAGCAGTTGAGCTATGGAAACCAAATGATTATACAAAAACCGGAGGCATCGTGATTGCAAACAATACCGTTTTCCGTAATAATAAAAAAGCAGTACATGCACTACATTATACAAACACAAATCCATTTACAGGATTAGAGATGGATTATGTTGCCACTTTTACAAGATGCACCTTTGAAATTGATAATAATTATCCTGGCTTTGAAAGGTTTTCCAAACATGTTGATCTTGCCAGGGTAAAAGGTGTGAAGTTTCTGGCTTGCGAATTTTCACTTTCTCCTGATGCGCAAAACATATCCTCCTGGAATGCCGGTATTTCAGCATATAGCGCCGGTTTCAGAGTGGATGCAATCTGTACATCCGGTACCGTTCCCTGCAGTACCTACGACAGTTGCATTTTCACAGGTTTTCACAAAGCTATTGATGTAAATAAAACTACTGAAACTAATCAGACTTTTTATGTGAACCGCGCCAAATTTCATGAAAATGCTTATGGCATACATGTAAACGGTATTAAAGATTTCACTGTTTTGCGCTCAGATTTTTATCTGGGCTTTAATGATTCTGAGGAAGAAGAGTGTGAAGGTATAAATTCCTCTGCCTCAGCTTACGGCATTCACATGACCGGCTGTAACGGATTTGCCATCGAGGAAAATTACTTTACAAAAGCAAACGGCGCGCCAACGGGGAATTATACCGGTATCCTTTGCAAAAACAGTAAAACAGAACATGATGTCATCTATCGGAATATCTTTAACAGCTTAAGCTATGGCAATTTTGCAGAAGATTTGAATCGGTCTAATCCAAGCAATGATAATACCGGGCTTGAATACCAGTGTAATTTTAACACCGGTAACAATATTGATTTTATTGTTACAGGGAACGATCCCATAAATCCGCCCCAAATCAGGGGCTCAATGGGGTCAATGAGCATAGAGGCCGGAAACACCTTCTCCATCGGTGTTCAATTGCCAGACGGGCATTTTAAAAACAACGGTACACAGGTAATCAACTACTTTTATAATACCAATCCGCCTGTGTATTATACACCTTATTATGTTATACCAATCCCTAATGCAGGCATCAACACCTGCCCCTCAAACTATGGAGGAGGTAGCGATGAGTCAACAAGGGATGTGGTTCTTACCGAGGATGAAAAACAAGAGGCCGAACAGGCATTTGCAAACAATCTGTCGGATTTCAATGATGTAAAAGCACTTTTCGACAATCTGAAAGACGGCGGCAATACCCAGGCACTGAAAATAGAGATAGAAACTGCCTTGCCTTCGGACATGTGGGTGTTGAGGGATGAGCTGTTGAGCAAATCGCCTCATTTATCACAGGAAGTGTTGATAGCTGCTGCCGATAAAACCGATGTGCTGCCCGAAAGCATTTTATTTGAGATATTGTCAGCCAATCCCGATGAACTTCGCAAAGAGGAGCTGATCAACTATCTCGAGAACAAAGAACATCCCCTTCCGGCATACATGATCTCAATTCTAAGGCAATTAGCAGGCGGCGTTACCTACAAAACCATCCTGCAACAGGATATGGCTAAGTATTTTGCCGGCAAAACGCAAGCTGCCTATATGCTGATTCGCAGTTGCTTAAACGATACGGTAAGCGATTATGACTATCTGCGTACCTGGCTTGCCAATCTTGATAATCTGAATGCCGATATGCAGATCGTTGCTTCTTACCTTACCGAAGAGAACTACACTTCAGCGCAAGCTATGCTTAATCTGATACCTTCCACCCGTAATCTTGAAGGAAATGAACTTGCCGATTACAACGACTACAAAACCATGATAGAAATGCAGATGGTATGGCAGCAACAGAACCGTTCAATTTTTGAATTAGACAGTTTCGAAATAGCCTTACTGGTAAACATTGCCGAAAACAAAACCGGCAATGCTGCACTGATGGCTAAAGGGATACTCGAATATGCTTACGGTTATCATTTTTGCAACTGCCTGCCTCTGGACAAACAGGCAGCATGGAAAAGCACGGCTATAATGCCGGATAGTGATGTTGACAACGGCTTAACCATCCAGGCCGCGCCCAACCCTGCCAACACATGGGTAGCTTTCAATTTTACACTTCCTGTTCATATAAATGAGGCTGTTTTGCATATTACCGATGTACATGGTAGAAACATCACCTCTTTTACTATTAACACAAACCAAGGTCATCAGGTATGGGATATCAGGGGTGTGGAAAAAGGCGTATATTTATACACACTCGAAACCGGAACAATTAGTAAAAACGGAAAACTTATAATAAATTAATAACCTTTTACGAACCACTCACTGTTTTACGGGGAATGGTTCGCTTATTTTCTTAATCTTACTTAATTATGAAAAACATTCTATCTGCATTATTGATTTTATTAGCTATTAATGCATACACACAGATACCTGCGATATTATGGCAAAAGTGTTATGGTTCACCGGAGTCAGACGGGAGTTATGGAATTATTTCCAAAGGTGATGAATTACTAATTGCCATACATTTGGTAGATTCTATCCCTGGAGTAACCAATTACCATGGCAAAGGTGATATATGGATAATAAATACTGATAGCACGGGAAATATTATCTGGGAAAAATGTTTTGGAGGAAGTAAAGGTGATGTGCCTTGGAAATTGATAAAAAAATCTGAAGATGAATATTTTATTTTTGGAGTTACAGCTTCAACTGATGGCGATGTACAATCTGGAAACAATGGCTATTTTGATTTGTGGGTTGTAAAAATCAATGATCAGGGCGATATACA
>JAAYWF010000133.1 GCA_012516825.1 Lentimicrobium sp.
CCGGTTCGTCAAATGTGGAGGCAATTACTTCTGCCCTTACACTTCGCTGCATATCAGTAACTTCCTCAGGACGCTCGTCAATTAGAAGAATCATCATATATACTTCCGGATGATTATAGGCGATAGCATTGGCTATGTCTTTAAGCAACACTGTTTTACCGGTTTTTGGCTGAGCAACTATTAGCCCGCGTTGCCCCTTGCCGATAGGAGTGAACATATCAATGATTCTGGTGGAGATCGTCTCTTGCGGATGTCCGGTGAGCTTGAATTTTTTCTCAGGAAATAGAGGAGTTAGGTAATCAAAAGGTATCCGATCTCTGATTTCATTGGGGTCGCGGCCATTTATCCTTTCAATTTTTATAAGAGGGAAATATTTTTCTCCTTCTTTAGGCGGGCGTACGCTACCACTTAATGTATCTCCGGTTTTTAATCCAAACAGTTTGATTTGCGATTGTGAAACATAGACATCATCGGGCGAGTTGAGGTAATTATAATCGGAGGAACGTAGAAATCCGTATCCTTCAGGAATTATTTCCAAAACTCCCTCTGTATCAACGATCCCATCAATTTCAAAAGAAAACTTTTCACGTTGTCTATCGTTAACACTATGCCGTTGCTGTTCAGCAGTTGTGGCAACCTGACTTTGTTTTGCCTCAGTAGTTTTTTGATCATCAGCAAGGTTAGTTACGACAACTTCTGGTTTCTTATAAAGATCTTTGGTTTTATTTAAAACATGTGTTCTTTTTTGAACAATAAGAGTCTCTTCTAATTTCTGATCAACGGTGTCATCGTCGGGCGAAGATTGTTTATCGGTAGCCGATGATTTATTGAAACGGTTTTCCTGTTCGGCTTTTTGGACTTTATGATCTGTTTTTTGCTTCCTCGGTTTATCGTGCGGGAATTGCTTCTGACTTTTTTTCTCCTCGGATAGTGAGGTAACAGGCTTGGCCTCTGGTGTAATATGTGTAACCCCACTAACAGCTACACTCGGGCTACTATCAGAGCTTGATGCTATTTTTTCTTTTATCAGACTCGATTGTAACCTACGTCTTTGATTTTTATCGAAAAAAGGATCGCTCTTCTTAGATGTGTCTGATTTTGGGGGATTAATTGCCTGTTGATCAAGAATCTTATATATCAGATCCTGCTTTTTCAGATTATTGATTTTGGTGATATTAAGCTCTTTGGCTATTTCGCGAAGATCAGGAAGTAGTTTCGCATTAAGTTCAATTATATCGTACATTAAATTGAAAAGTTAAATTTTCGGATTAAAAAAAGATTTAGTTATGTGTTTGGGGTGATAATACTGCTTGTATGAGCAGATTTGTTTTTTTAATAATTAGTTTTTGAAATGAGAATTCTTAAGATGGAACATTTTTATTAGTGATGATTTACACAATTCCTCGTGAAAGTGAAAATTTAATTGTGCGGTTAAGGATTGTAAAGCAATGTAAATGCGGTTACAAAAGTAATCATTCTTTTTAAATAACAAATAAAAAACAAAATTTTAAAAAATTTTGATTCCTTCATTTATCATTTGTTTTAGTTTTATTCATTTTAAATTCATGTAAACATCTTGGATTTCAACTGTTTAAATGTTTTTTTTCCGAAAAGGAAATGGTCAAAGGCGATATTGCCCAAATAAATTTTTGAAACCTTAATATGCTTTATTTTTTTTCTTTTCAAGTGATTTTTTCTTAGTGAGAAATAAAAACCTATATGGGCTCTTGATACTGCAATAAAATGCCGGACTCCTCCATCAATTAAAAACTTTAATGATGCCGTCAGATCTAAAAAGAAGCGTGCTACGAAGGTTGGTATTATCTGTTTTGAGGGTAAGTTTTTGTATAACAAGATGTTATTGATTCGAATGTTTAAGTATGTCTTTTTGGGAGCTGATTTGTCGAGGGTGCCACCGCCTATATGAAAAACTGTTGATTGCCCGCAGTACATTATTTTGTATCCTAAATGTTTTAACCGCCAGCAAAGGTCAATCTCCTCCATGTGTGCGAAAAAGTCATTATCAAAGCCACCGGCTTTTTTAAAAAGGTTTGACTTTATGAATAGGCAAGCTCCTGAAGCCCAAAATATTTCAGTAATATCGTCGTATTGACCAACATCTTCTTCAATTACTTGAAAAATCCTTCCCCTGCAAAATGGATACCCGTATCGGTCAATAAAGCCTCCGGCAGCTCCGGCATATTCAAAATGGCGGCGATTGTCGTACGATAGAATTTTAGGCTGGCACGCAGCGATAGATTCATCTTGCTCCATCACCGAAATTACAGGCTGTATCCAGTTATCGGTAACTTCGATATCGGTATTTAATAAAATGTAATAGTCAGCTTCGATCTGATTTAGGGCAAGGTTATATCCTTTAGCAAAACCATGATTTTCAGTAAAAGGGATAACTTTTATTTCGGGATAGTTTTGCTGTAGAAATCTTACTGAGCCATCCGACGATCCATTGTCTGCCACATAAATATTGGCTTCCGGTGAGGAGGTTATTAGTTTTGGCAGGAAGGTGCCAAGGTATTTTTTTCCGTTCCAGTTTAATATGACAATTGAAATGTTCATTTAGCGGATAAAAATAGCTTTTTTTCCTTTGGTATTGAGAGAATCGGTAAATATTAAATTGTAAACCGATTTTTGATTACAAATTGGCATACTCAACGATCGGTTTTTGAAGATTAAAAGATTAGCGGGGATGGTTGTAAAAGTCGCCTGATTGTCCTTTATATTTGTCTGTTTCAGGCATTGTACCCCCTACATTAAAACGATAGAACAGCTCGCTTTGCCAGTTGTCATTTTGTACTTCACCCGGCATATTTGAGTGTATAAGTTGGTAATCGAAGAGCGCCAGATGGTGGTTAGCAAAGACAAATTTCCTGTCGCGGTATTCGTTGATGCTATAATAATGCCAAATCTGGTATGGCACCGACCCCATCGCAATAGTCTCTTCACCACCTGGGTTAATGGTTAACCCTGAGCTACTGGCATCAAAAGGCCTATCGGTAATTGTATTAGGTGGACCATATTTCAGGAAAACATATCCCATATCAGTTTGATACCCCCTTTTACCTTTTTTACTTGGCGAACCAAATTGTTCGTTTACCAGATTAACCTTGGCTAAATATGTGTTCCAGGCTAATTCAGGGTTTGCTTCGTCACGTTCAAGCCAGAAATTGAGAAAAAAACGCTGCATAAGTTGCAAGTCGGCATTTTGACTTTCAATTTGCTGCCTGATGAACCGGTTTTCTATTTCAGTAGCAATAGGGGTGAGAAATTTAATGTATTCAGTAAGTGTATCTTGATTGGTGATTTTATTTACGAATGAATTTTCTATCGAGATACTTGCATAGATAGGCTGCTCGATTTTTAAGTCCGGGTTGCTTCGCTGGAAAAATAATTTCTGACTGTTTACCAACATGTTTTCTCTGTCGCGTACTTCAATAACAAGGTTATAATTGCCCGAAGGAAGTTCGGCGATGTTGTAGTTGACCAGTAAAACATTTACCGGTTTGCTCTCTTCACGTCGGAAGTGAGAAAAACTACTCATCGTGCGTTTTGTTTCATAAGACTGAATATAGTGACTCAGTAAAAATTTCTGATCTGTGCCGAAGACTTTGTCAGTATTATAAATTTCAGCATAGACGTTTATGGTGTTGACCTCTTTAGGAATAAAATTATAAATGTATGGTATCATGTCGTACCCACTTTTCGTTAAAACTGTAGGTTCTTCTGATTTTTTATAGGATTCCAAAAGCTGAATGCCGGAAATGGATACAGCATCCTTTGGGATATTTATAATGATAGTCTCATTAGCGCTGAAGGGAGGAGTATCTGCGTTTGGGTCTTTTAAAGTAATCTCAAAGTCATATTCACCATTAGGAAGCGAAAATCGTTGCTGGTCGAGGAAAGTGATGAACCTTTCCGCACTATCGCTGATAATGGGACTTGAGAGTTCGTATTTGTCGAAAGCGGCTATTTTGCCCCCGTCTTTGAAAATCATTGTTACGTTCAGCTTACTTTGAAACTGACCTAAATCGTTTTGCACCCATTCTAAGCTACCCCCGATTACGGAAAGGTAAGTTTCGATGTATGGTCCGTCGGCCGGCGAGTAAAAGGTTGTGTAGGAAAGCTGCGCCTGTATGAATCGAGGATTCTCCGCAAGAATAACATTGAGAAACAAAAGGCATGAAGCTAAAATGAAATATTTTTTCATAATAATGTTAATACTGATAATTGTGTCAAAGATATAACGCTTTTTTATTCAAGATTATTAATAATACTTGAAATAAAATGTTTTTTATTTACAATTAGTACAATAAAGGCTTCAGTACATTCTTGATATTATCTCGAATGTTATATCAAAACTTGATGTTTCCAATTAGTGCGAGATGACTAATTTTGAAGTTCTTACTTGATCATTAATTTCTAGCTTTACAAAATAGATCCCTGCTTTGAGTTGGTTGCTTTTGATTTCGAAAGTTTGTTCTCCGGCATCGAGCCAGCCATTAAAAATTTCTTGTACTTTTCGTCCTGTTAAATCATAAATTGAAAGATTACAGTAGGAATTGGTAGTTGTTATGAAATTAGCTTTTGCAGATTGCAAAGCGGGATTTGGATAAATATCAAGTTGTTCTGAATTGTTTTTATTGAGATCTTCCACACTTGTTATAAACAGGTTGTCATAAATTTGAAAACCGGCAATCCCATCCCCTATATATACGTGTGATCCTTGAACTGACACCCCGAGAGCAAACACTCCCGATCGCTTGTAGTAGCCTGCGATATTGGAGTTTGGCGGGAATGAAATATCTAGCATCTGTACACCTCCTAATATATAATTACTCACATAGGCATACTTTCCTTCTGTTGTTATCGCTTCTGCTACATCGGGCAGGTAAACGTATCCAACAACAAAAGGGTTATTTGGGTCTGCTATATTTATTACCTCCACACCGCCAACATTATCGGCAAGATAGGCAACCAAATTTTCTAAAAAAACAACATTACGAATTTTTCCTCGCGCAACAACATCTTTTAGCAGTATAGTGGAATAGACATTCTTCAAATATTCAAACGATTGATTTTCTGATAATTCCAAGTTTTTCAAAAAA
>JAAYWF010000134.1 GCA_012516825.1 Lentimicrobium sp.
CAACGGCTGAGCCAATACGTAATATCGGAAGTTATGTTCATTTAGCTCTTTTGTAAGCTGATCAACAAGGTCTCTTGCTTTTTCGAATGTCATTTTTCGATAAATTATGGTTCAAAACTAATCTAAATGAATAGAAGCTTATCTGATTAAAGTATTAAAAAGTTTAAGTTTCAAGTAATTTCTTGCCAATTTCCGGTAATAACAATATTCGTTTCGATACTAACGCCGTGGTGTATCATAACACTCTTTTCGGCCTCAAGTATATCGTTCAATAAAGCCTGTATTAAGCAGAGAGAGCAGGGATCGAACCTGCCACAGCCGGTTTTATCCGTCTGCTATTGGTTTTGAAGACCAACCGGGACACCAGTCCCATCCTCTCTTAATATTTTTGCGACAAAGCTAATAAATACTATAAAACCCATCATCCTACATTAGCTCCGTAGTTTATATTTCTTTCTTAGGTTTTCATTGTTTTTTTTTGGTGGTTAGCAGTTATTAATTAGTTTTGTGTTGTTGGCGAAATGGTAAAAAAAGACGAATTGGAAAAGGCGATCTGGTTTTGCGAATACATAAAAGGCAACACTGCGAAGCCTATGCAAGCCCCATCAAAACGATGATTCGAAAAACAGAGAAAAGAATTTTAGCTTTACCCCCAAAAATTAACAAGTCATTTTTAAACATTGATCAAATTAAAAATGGAGAATAAAAGACAAAATCGTTGGTTGGTAGCCATCATGGGCACGCTTTTAATGATTGTGCTTGGGACTGTTTATTCATGGAGTTTTTTCCAAAAGCCGATAGTTGAGACTTACGGATGGTCAAATTCCGGTGTAGCCTGGGCATTCAGCGTTAATATATTGTGTTTGGGCTTAGCGGCTGCATGGGGTGGTGTTTATATGCCAAAATATGGACCAACTAAACTTGCAACTATAGGAACTATAATGTACGGCGTCGGTTTTATGTTGGGAGCGTTAGCCCTAAAAATGGAAAACCTCGCCTTTCTTGTTATTGGTTTTGGAATAACAGGCGGCCTTGGGATTGGGCTCGGTTATGTTACACCTGTTGTTTCAGCTTCCAGATGGTTTCCCGACAAACAAGGTTTTGTAACCGGCATGGTCGTAATGGGCTTTGGCTTCGGAGCGTTAGTAATGTCGAAAATTATAGCTCCAGGGGTAATGAAAGCTGTGGAAGGCAATTTGGTATCTACATTTTTCTATATCGGCATCATCATTCTTGTGCTTGGATTTATTGCCGCTATCTTCATCAAGCAACCCCCAGCCGATTATGTACCTGAAGGATATAAACCTCCTGTAAATAAAACAACCGACAAACCTGTAACCGTTGATATTACTCCCTTACAAGGTATAATGACGTCCAAATTTTTCCTTATGTGGATGCTATTGTTTATCAACATAACTGCCGGTATTATGTTTATCAGTTTTCAAAGCCCTCTTATGCAAGACCTTTGGGAAATTTTCAAACCAGGCGCCGATGCGGCCTCGCTTGCAGCCATTGGCGGTACCCTGATTGCAATCAGTTCGCTATTTAACGGCATCGGCAGACTTTTCTGGGGAGGCTTATCCGATAAGATAGGACGCGTGCAAACATTCCGGCTAATACTTGGCACACAAATAATTGTTTTTATAATACTTCTTTTCGTTAAAAACCCATATCTCTTCGGTATGCTTGTTTGTTACGTACTGTTGTGCTATGGTGGCGGGTTCGGTACAATGCCCTCATTCGTCAGAGACGTATTCACCCCAAAGCTGATGTCGGTTGTATATGGTGTTATTCTAACAGCCTGGTCATTAGGCGGTATAGCCGGCCCTCAGATTGTAGCTTTTATGAAAGACAACTACCCGACAAATGCCGGACATTATTCAGTCATCGCGGGAGCTATATTGTTGGCAATCGGTTTCATTTTGTCATTACTGATTAATAATAACATCATCACCGACAAAAGATAAACATCAACTTTATTAAATCAACAAAACATCAAGACTGTCTTGATACAAATTTATACTTCAACCTACTTTAATAAGACACAAACAGGAATAAACCTTTTAGAATGTAAGTTAGTTATTCAACAGCTTTTCGCACCGGTATCCTTATTGTTGATGTTGCTGATAAACACTTATCTATTTAGGGACTTCTTTAATTCTTATCAAATAAAATGTTTTATTTTTACTTTTTTTTATCAATAGTCATAATTTAAAAACTAAAAAAAATCATTATGTTACGTAAAGTTTTGGCATTCATCACATTTGCAATTATCCTCTCATGGCAAACAGTCATAGCACAAGATGTACAAAAAGAGGAAAACAAAAAGTTACAGTTAACGCCTTATGGGTTTGTCAAAGGCGACATGTTCTATGTTACCGATGGCGTTTACTCATTTGCAAACCCCAACAACGATTATATTCTTGCACCTCAGTTTGCCAGCGGTAGCGGCCAGTCGGCTATTAGTTTTACAGGCCAACATACCCGCTTTGGGCTGAAAAGCACAGTTGGTAACAAGGTAAAGGTTGGCGGATTAGTAGAGATTGACTTTTTTGGCGGGCCTGCAGATGCTAACACAAAAATTCGGCTTCGTCAAGGCTATGCCTCTATTGCTACCGGAGGTTTTGAAGCAAGGTTTGGACAGCAGTGGGACCTCTTTTCTCCCAATATTCCAAATACCGTGAATACAAATGGGAACATGTGGTACAACGGAAATATGGGATTTCGCCGTGGGCAAATACAATTAAGCTACAAGTGGAATCTCGAAAAAATAAATCCAATGTTGCAAATAGCTTTTGCTGAAGGAGCGCAAGAATCCATAGGATTAGGAAAAGATAATATCTCCGGACAACCCATGATTCAGGCAAGATTATCAGGAAAATTTGATGACAAATACACCGTAGGGGTTTATTATGTTAATGCTGCATTTAAAGAGAAATATACACCAGCAATACCACCTAACGATCATTTCAAATTTAACACCACGGGCTTTGGAGTGGATTTCAACCTGCCATTTGATAAATACTTTAGCCTCGTGGGAGAAATTAACAGCGGTACAAACCTCGCTAATGCTAATATCTTCAGCGCTGCAGGAAATTTCTTCTATTTTGGAACATCCGATCAAACACGCATTGATTTTGATCGTAAAAACACAGGATTCTGGCTTAATGCTTCCTCCAACGTTAGCGAAATGTTTCAGATTGTCCTTGGATATGGAATGGACAAAAATACAAGCAAGAAATTCATTACTGGCAACATCCAAAGTAATAGTACCTTTTATGCCGACCTGATTTTCCCAATAAAACACCAGTTTTCAATTACACTCGAAATCGGTAATATCTCAACGAAAATAGTGGAAAGCATTAATAACGATCATAAAGTTGATAAAACTAAAACAAACAATGCTACCGTCATTGCTTTATCAGGCAAAGTAGCCTTTTAATTTGATTTATCCGGATTTATCTCAGACTCAAGAATAAACTGAGTGTATCAAACTAAAAATCCCCTATTGCATGGAGAAATGTCATTAGGGGGTTTTTGTTTTGCAATGACAAATCATGGTCATTATCAGTAAACATGATTAGCATTATATCACTTTGTAAATAACTTTATTTTTGCATTATAAATAATCAGAAAACTGAATGAACGAAGCAAAAAAATCTTTAAATAGGAAAATTGCACATCAGGAAGGTTGGATTTCCATCATTGTCAACAGCGCACTTTTTGTATTAAAATATTGGGCAGGAGTAGTCTCTGGCTCTGTTGCCATTATTGCTGATGCATGGCACACCCTTTCGGATACGTTTAGCTCCATTATTGTAATTGCAGGGGCCAAACTCTCCAGCAAACCTCCCGACAACGAACATCCTTTTGGCCATGGTAGAGCTGAGCTGATAGCAGCCGTCCTGGTGGCTGCTTTCCTTGGGTTTGTAGCTTTTGAATTTATACAATCTTCAATCATTAAACTAAAAAACCGTGAAATGGCTGTGTTTGGAGCGCTCGCCATAATTGCAACGGTTACATCTATCATTTTAAAAGAAGGACTTGCACAATATGCCTTTTATACATGGAAAAAAACCGGCTACCTATCGTTAAAAGCTGACGCCTGGCATCACCGCTCCGATGCAATTTCATCAGTAATAGTGCTTATAGGAATTTTTCTGGGTAAGTATTACTGGTGGATTGATGGCGTTCTCGGTATTCTCGTTGCACTGATGATTGGATATGCCGCCTACGGAATACTCAAAGGCACCATTAGTAAACTTTTAGGTGAAGCGCCTGACAAACAATTGATTGAACAGATAAAAACAATTGCCAGTCAAGAAACAATACACGATATACAGCTACACCATATTCATCTACACAGTTATGGCGAACATCAG
>JAAYWF010000290.1 GCA_012516825.1 Lentimicrobium sp.
CCCAACCTAACAAGTGTTTTTGGGAATTCCCAACCAGGCAGCCTGCCCCTGGTAAAGGTAATCCAGCCAATCACAGAGAACTTATACATTGCCCCGTCAAGTCTTGACATGGCAGCGGTTGAGCTGGGGATCAATGCGCGGCTGGGGCGCGAATATATCCTGGCAGAGGCAATCGAGGGGTTGAAAGGTTTTGATCTGGTGATCATTGACTGCCCGCCCAGCTTAAGCCTTTTGGTGATCAACGCCCTGGCTGCCAGTAATGCGGTTTTGATCCCCTGCCAGCCAATGCCCGTTGATGTGGCAGCCTTGCGGTTATTCCTAAAAACCGTTGAAAGCCGCCTGGCAGCTGGGGCAAATGGCTGCAGAGGATTACCAGGCTGCAGCTGCAGTAAAGAGTGTAAGGGGATCAACCATACCAGCGGGGCGGGAATTGTCGCCAGGTGAAATTGCGGGGCTTATGAGATCTTGCGAAAAAGATCATACGCCAGCGGGGGCGCGGGACGCTGCAATTATTAGCTTGATGTATGCTGGCGGGTTGCGCCGCGAAGAGGTAATTACCCTGGCAATGGGGGATTATTCCCCAGAAAGCGGCAAGCTGGTAATTCATGGTAAGGGTAAAAAAGAGCGAACTGCATACCTAACCAATGGGGCGTTGTATGCAATGCAAGATTGGCTGATTGTCAGGGGTTTAGATCCTGGCGCGTTATTCTATGCAATCAATAAGGGCGGCAAGATCATTACAACCAAACCCATGACACCCCAAGCGGTTTACAACCTATTGAGCAAGCGGGCTGCAGCTGCGGGGGTTGAGGCATTTAGCCCGCATGATTTGCGGCGAACTTTTGTTAGTGATCTTTTGGATGCAGGGGCAGACATTGCAACCGTTGCGAAAATGGCGGGGCATGCCAGCGTCAATACTACTGCCCGCTATGATCGCCGCCCAGAGGAAGCCAAAAAGAAAGCGGCAGAATTGCTGCACGTGCCATACACCAGGCGAAAGCAAAAGTGAACGAAAGCGAACTGTATTAGACCAAAAATATACTATTTTGGCGGTGATCTTTGCAAAACTTTGACGTTAGGAATATTTTTATGGGTCTTGCACGAAAGTCCAAATTCCACAACTCTCAAACTGCACCTGGAAACCCGCGGTCGAAACATAGGCAGTGCCGCCCGACATCCCAAAATGATTGTCAATTATGTCGCCATTTGCCCGAGTTACCGCCCAATAACATCTATCCCCCGTTCCGCTCGAGCGCCACACACCAGGTGCTATATCAACCCCAACCAAATAAAACCCATCGCCCTTTGCCCTTTTTAACGGGTCGCTCGTTGGGCTTGGGGTATTTGTTGGCGCAGGGGTATTCGTGATTGTGGGCGTAAATATGGGCGTGGGGGTTAGGGTTTGAGTAATTTCTTGAATAATAATTACAGGGGTTGCGGATTGCAATGCGCTGATCTGCGCCTTCATCTGAACCATTTCAGTCTGTGCCGCCAGTAATGCGGGGTCGGGCGTGGGCGCTGCCCTTGAGCAAGAGACTAAAACAAATGACACCAAGACGAACGCGATTATTCTTTTCATCTTCTACTCCTTGTGTGAGTAATTTATTATTGCACGGTTTTGGTAAAAGCAAATAGTTATTGGCGCTATGGGAAAAAGATTAGCTTTATCAGGGCGCCAATGATCAATGCCAGCATGATATACGAGCAACCAGGGGACAAACCCATTACCGCCTTGCGAATTTGCTGATATTCCCAGCTGGTATTGCTACGATAAGGTTTAGGCATATCAAATAAGCCACCAGAAACGATTTTAGGGCATTTTTACAAGTATAAAGGCATTTATTACCTTGATTGTGGTATAGATATTGCAAACGATTGCAGCAACGTGCTATAAATAGCTATGTTAGAAAATATCTGCAATGATTAGCTAATATTAGCAAGAAAGTGAGGGAACTTGAAAATTTTGAGCGTTGCAAACCATAAAGGCGGGGTTGGAAAAACCGCAACCGTCAGAGCGCTGGGGGATGTGATCAGTAAAAAGCACAGGGTATTGATGATTGATTTAGATCCCCAATCAAGCCTTACCACCAGCTGCGGGATTGCGGCGGCAGATCCCAACCTAACAAGTGTTTTTGGGAATTCCCAACCAGGCAGCCTGCCCCTGGTAAAGGTAATCCAGCCAATCACAGAGAACTTATACATTGCCCCGTCAAGTCTTGACATGGCAGCGGTTGAGCTGGGGATCAATGCGCGG
>JAAYWF010000135.1 GCA_012516825.1 Lentimicrobium sp.
CATTGCGCATTGTCTTCGCGTGATACCGGTTGCGCATCTGTTTCATCTTGTTTGCCCTGATTCTTTTTAAGGCTGATTTATGATTTGCCATCTATTTAATTAATTTAATTTCAGTGTCTTGTAGAAAAATTATCGTTTTTATCTCATAAAAATTATGGGCTGCAAAATTACAATAGTTTTTTTTCTAAACAAGAGAATTGATAGATAAAAACTATTTTAGTAAATAACTCTCAAGAATTTTATCCAGTTCTGCCGGTGTAAAGAGTTTATTTACCACTATTCCGTTGCGGTCAATCAGAAAAGTGCCGGGAAGATTTTTAACTCCAAAAAATCTTACATCACGATCTTTCCAACTGTCAATTACGTAAACATTGTTTTTCCATGGATATTTCTTTTCGTTGAGTGCTTTAATCCATGTTTCGCGCTCTTTATCCAGACCAATTGCGTAAATGTCGTAACCCTTACCATGAATAAAATTTTTATCGTGATACTTATTGTATATTTCACGATGTTTTTCGTTGTCCACCATGCAATGATGGCAAAGAGAGTTCCACAGCATCACCATTACCATTTTGCCATTAAGGCTGCTCAACTTTATAAGAGCGCTGTCGGGATCGTAATTTGCAAAGTCTCCAAGATCGTTGCCTACTTCGTTACCTACAACAATCTCTTCCGTTGATGTGGTTTGATTTGGATTTGAGTCTTGATTTTTTACAGGCTGAGTAATTGTTGTTTGAGGAGCGGTTTTAGAAGATTTTCCCCCATTTCCAGGCGGCGGCAATTCCGGAGGCGTTTGATGTATGACTGATGAGCTTGGTTGATCTTGTACAAGCGTTTGGTTTGTAACTTGCTCACCTGATTCAGTGGTGTTGGCTGGCTGGTTTTTGCTTTGATTCGAGCAGGATGCAAAAACAATAATAACAAGCCCTAAAATAACGAAAAATAAATCTTTTTTCATGGTTTTTCTTAATTCGATAGCATTAAAAATTTTTGCAAAATTAGCTTTTTCTGTAATTAGTAAATCATTGAAGCCATAAACTTTTGCATAGCTTTAATAAGATTGATAAGCAGATCATATTTAGTTGTAATTTGCTTATTCGAGTAAAGGTTTAATGTAGAAAAATGTTCAACCGGACAGATCTTTTAAAAGGAAAAATCGTGTTTTTTTATCTTTAAGAGATAATAATCCTTTGTAATTTAGATATTTTTGCAATGTATTGACTGATGTTTTTGTTCTTTTTGCAAGCTGCCAATTTGAGAAAATTATTTTTAAAAACTATTGAAAGAGTATTTGACTCTATTTAAACGTATGTAGGATATGAATTTTATTGAAAATAAGCTTACGGCGCTTTATCGGCGATGGAGTGGAATGGAACCCGAAACGATTACTCAATTGCCACAATCTGGCTCTTATCGGCAATATTTTAGAATGACCGGAAAGGATAAAACATTTATTGGAGCATATTATGATCAAGTGGCAGAGAATATGGCTTTTATCTCTTTTTCAAGGCATTTTGCCAAAATGAACCTTAACGTGCCTGAAATTTTTGCTGTTGATGATGACTCGGTATGCTATCTCCTTGAAGATTTGGGAGATATAGTATTATTTGATTATTTACAGAAAATCAGA
>JAAYWF010000136.1 GCA_012516825.1 Lentimicrobium sp.
AATGAGAAAGGTATAATTGCAGAAACCGGTATTACAATCGAAAGAAACTATCGCAAAACCAACTTAAAAGGTTCAATATCTCTATTTCATAACAAAATTGATGATTGGATCATTTGGCAACCTGATACGCTATTTAGTTACTGGAGGCCATTCAATTTGAAAAAAGGGATTTCACAAGGTATTGAAGCTGAATTAACAGCTTCCGGCGCTTTGAACCAGCTTAAATGGAATTATTCACTTACTTACGCCTTCACCTCGGCCAAAAACAAAAGTCGGACATCAGGCTCGGATAAAACCATAAATAAACAATTGATTTACGTCCCAAAACATATAGCCAACCAATCCATCTTAGTTTCTTTTAAAAGTATGTCAGCAAGTTATGTTATTAGTTATACAGGCAAGCGGTTTACCAATCCAGATCATTACAGTTACCTACAAGCATACTTTTTACAAGATTTTGCAATCTCAAAATCATTTGAATTGGGTGGATCAACGTTAAATTGTCAGTTTACAATTCACAACATATTTAATCAACAGTATCAAATTATTGCCTGGTATCCAATGCCTGGCAGGCATCTTAGTTTTTCAATAAAATACAATTTTAAAAATTCAAAATCATGAACAGGAAAAAATCAACATTTGACTTTTCAAGATTAGCCCTCATTTGGGCTTTGTTTGTTGCAGTTAACGCCATTATGCTCTATTCTTGTAGGGATGATTACGGCGAAATTAAAAAGAACACCTCCCTTTATTCCAAAGGGAAAGGTCTCTTTATTGTTAATGAAGGAAATTTCGGTAATGGAAACGGTTCGATTTCATTTTTTAGTCTCGACAGCTTAAAAATGTATAACGATATTTTTTATTCAGCAAACAACCGACCACTTGGCGATGTACCGGTTTCCATCACTTTGTTGGAAGAGGAGAGCTGGATTGTTGTTAATAATTCGGGTAAAATTGAAATTGTAAAAAATTCAGATTTCAGTTTGGTTACTACTATTACCGGTTTTACCTCTCCCAGATTTCTTTTAAAGGTAAGCGATAAAAAAGCATACGTCAGCGATTTATACAGCGATCAAATCACAATTGTCAACGTGAAAACAAAAAAGATTGAAGGTCATATTCCCATAAAGCGCTCATCAGAGCAAATGGTAATGGTAGGTGGAAGAGTATTTTCGGCCTTTTGGTCAAACTTTAATTTTCCTGAATTTGAAAACAACCAGTTAATGATTATAGATATTGAAAAAGATATAGTGGTTGATTCAATACAAGTTGGCAAAGAGCCCAACTCGATGGTATTGGACGCCAACAACAAGATTTGGGTTCTTTGCAGTGGCGGATACATGTCGGAAGAGACTGCCACTCTGCATCGTATTAACCCCACAACTTTGCAAACAGAGGTAATTCATACTTTTTCCGATCCATTTGCATCTCCAACTTCGCTTTGCATCAACGCCACGGGCGATACTCTTTTATATTTAAATCAAGGCATCTTCAGAATGTCAGTAACAGAGGATAATCTACCGGAAACGGCTTTTATTCCGCAAAACAGTAGATTGTTCAACACATTAGGTATTGACCCGATGACATCTGAAATATTTGTTACTGACGCCATTGATTATCAGCAACATGGATTAATATTACATTTCAGTAGAAATGGTGAATTAAAGGGAACGTATTCAGCCGGAATAATTCCCGGAAATCTGTGTTTCAATTAATTGGCTGCTCCGAAAAGTAATTTAACCACGAACACTTTAACTTTGTTTAGTAAAGTAAATTCGGGACTTTTAGTTTGTTTAAGTGAAAAGGATTGGAACAAAAAAAGTTTTCTTTTCAAACCAGTTTTAAAAAAACCAATTATTTTTTCCTTCCCGGATATACTTTTAAAGCCTCTTCAAGAGCCTTCATTGCATGTTTAAGATCGTCAACATTTAATACATAGCTTATCCTCACTTCGTCAAGTCCTCGGCCAGGTGTCGAGTAAAATCCTGTTGCCGGCGCCATCATAACTGTTTCGTTTTTATAATTAAAATCTTCTAACAGCCATTGGCAAAACTTATCCGAATTGTCAATAGGCAAGCGGGCTACCACATAAAATGCACCTGACGGGTTGGGACAGAAAGCCCCTGGCATTTTATTAATGGCTTCATAAACTGTTTTACGGCGTTTATGATATTCCTCCAACACTTCGGCAAAATAATCAGCTTTTGTATCTAACGCAGCCTCTGCCGCAATCTGGCCAAAAGTGGGCGGGCTTAACCGTGCCTGAGCGAATTTCATTGCAGCGGTAAGAACCTCTTTGTTTTTAGTAATCATCACCCCTACCCTAACCCCACACATGCTGTAACGCTTCGAGACCGAATCAATTAGAATGGTATGCTGATCTAATCCATCTAAGTGCATAACCGAGTGGTGCACTTTACCATTATAGCAAAATTCACGATATACCTCATCTGCAATCAGGTAAAGATCATGTTTAAGTGCAATTTCTTTTAATACCAATAACTCCTCTTTTGTATAAAGATAGCCCGTAGGATTATTAGGATTACAAACAAGTATAGCCTTTGTTCGTGGAGTTATGGCTTTCTCAAAATCAGCAATGGGCGGCAGAGCAAACCCCGTTTCAATATCGGAATGAATAGGTACTACATTTATTCCGGCATTGATGGCAAAGCCATTGTAATTAGCATAAAATGGTTCTGGAATAATA
>JAAYWF010000137.1 GCA_012516825.1 Lentimicrobium sp.
AAACTGAATGTCCATTTTGATCAAAGATCATTATTTCCATCGCCGTCTTATCAAATCCGCTTACCTCTATTTTCAATAAATCAGAAAAAGGATTAGGGAAAATTTTAATTTTTGGTTTGTGATAAAGATTCTTAATGGTTGTTACAGTGTCTATAGTTACTACTATATCATCCTCAACAATATTAAGACAGGGGTCATTTGGATGTGCTGACAGGGTAAGAGTCGCTCCGGTATTTTGAATGTCGAGAACGCCAGGGGTATAAACAGGATCAAGAATATTATAATTGCTAAAAATACCATCACCTGAAGTTGACCATAAAATGAAGAAATAATTAGAGGCAGCGGCATTCATCTGGACATCCTGCCCTTTAGCAATGGTAACATCTTCTCCTGCATTTACCGATGGATTCTTGACAATCGTAAGGCTAAGATCGTCGGAGACATTACCTGCACATGGATTAATTGCATAAGCAGTCAGGCTCAACACCACTTGTCCGTTGGTGATATCAGTTATTCCAGGATTATAAATAGCGCTTAACGATGACGGGCTTTCAAAAAAACCATCTCCATCGGTTGACCACAAGATGAATGAGTAGTTTTCGGCAGATCCTGAAAGATTTGCAGCTTCAGATTGACATATTATAATATCTGTACCGGCTATTGCAGAAGGCAATTTTTGGATATTTAATATTTTTTGATCCGACACCGTGTCGCAAGGCTCAAGTGGAAAGGCTGTTAAAACAAGCACAACACTGCCCAACTCAATGTCAGTAGGGCCAGGTGTATAAACAGGATTTATGATTCCAACATCGTCAAAATATCCGTCGCCACCATTATTTGACCAAATAAGCGTTTCATAAAATTGTGCAGCAGCATCATTAATTACCAAAGTTTGGTTTTCACAAATAACAGTATCGGATCCGGCATCAATAACAGCGGGCTGGCATTCGTTAATAATAACCAAAATGCTATCGGACGACATGCCACACTCGTTATACCCGCTAAGAGCAAGAGTTACAGTACCCGATAAAATATCTTCTTCACTAAGGTAATATTCAGGGTTGACAATTGTGGAGTCATTAAAAATACCCGAACCCGAGGTTGTCCATAAAATATTATCAAAGTTAGATGCTGATGCGTCATTCAAATAAACAATATTGTTTGGCAAAAAAATAAAAACCTGCGGGAAGCCGGCATTTACCGCTGGTAAGGGCTTTACCAGAACATCGAAAGAACAGGAGTTTACACATCCGTTTTCGTCAGTGAAAATATAATTAATAAGATGTGTTCCTATGCCTGCAACCTGAGGATTGAAAATATTATTAGAAACCCCTGTTCCCCAATACACACCACCCAAGGGTGTTGCGCCGGTTAATATAAAAGGGGCAGTGTTATAACAAACCTCAATTTCATCAGGGCAAGTAACAACTGGCAAAGGGGTTACTATTATTGAAAAGGAGCAGGTGTTTTGACATCCAGTTGTAGGACTGGTATAAGTATAAGTAATAGGGAACACACCGATATTAGCACAATCAGGATAAAACACATTGTTTTCCACACCTTGACCGGAATAAGTTCCCCCGGGCGGAGTAGTAATATTTAAAGGTATTGGATTACTATTACAGCAAGTAACGAACTCAGTTGGACAGGTAAGTACAGGCAAAGGTTTTACTAAAATTTGCCCATTAGCGCTATTGGAGCATCCATTTGAATCGGTGTAACTATATACAACATTAAATGTTCCAGGATTTGAGGGGTTAAAAGTTACTGTAGGGGTTCCGTTTACAAAATATACTCCTCCTACAGGCAAACCACCCGTTAGAGTAATTGGAGGATCGCCGGCACAAAAAGTAGGAAATGGCGCCAAAGTAACGTTGGGTAAAGGATTTATAGTAAGAGTTAAACAATCGTTTGCCGCGGGGCAAAATAAGCTTCCAGTTGTTGTAAGACAAAGTTCGGCAGAGCCATTTTCAAGATCATTTGTGCCTGGGCTATAAATGGTATTTAAAAGCGAATTATTTGAAAAGGCACCGTCACCAGAGGTTGTCCATAAAAAAGTTTGAGCATTGGTTGAAGAGCCTGAGAGCTGCGCATTTTGACCATAACATACACTTAGATCATTTCCGGCATTTGCTGTTGGCGGCAAATCAACATTTACAGTAATACTTGCCGTAATATTACTTGATCCGTTGGTAACCTCACAACTAAAAATTGTCGTAACTTGGGGTGTAACACTTGGATTAGGAATGTTAGAAGTAAAACCTTCCGGTGCGGATGTCCAGCTATAAGAATAATTACCTGAGCCACCTGACGGAATTGCGTTTAGCTGTACGGATTCTCCTTGACAAACATCTTCAGAAGAGGCTTCAATCACCAGATAAAAGCCGGAAGAATTAAGAGTTTCAAGACCAGATAGTCCATTTGCTATAAAATTAAGGCATGTTGAAGGTAAGGAATTATTACAGGTAACTATAGCATCGTAGGATCTTTGAACACTCCATGAATAAACTTTGTAATTGATTAGTTCATTATTTGAAAAACCATCCTTGACAGGGGTAAATGAATCGTTTCCAAAGGCAATAATACCGGTGTTTTGCGTAGCCGTCCATTCCACAGCGCCGCCACAGGAAAGGTTACCGGAATCATTCACATAAAAAACACCAATCCAGTCTCCAGCCTTTAATTGATATCCATTAATATTTGGTTCGGAAGTGAGTGGAATCGAAATAATATGGGTAGTAGGAGTTGGAATGTAATCCCATCCCGGCGGCAAGCCTTGGGATAACAACGCTTTTTGCAGTAATAAAAAACTAAACAGTATAAACGTAAATTTTACAAAACAGTTTTTCATCAAAATAAACGATTGTTATTTTTTTTCAAAATTAATCTATCTTATAAAATCAAACTGCTTTTCCAGAAAATAATTTAATAAAAAAAGGGGGCAAACTAATGTCAGCCCCCTTTTCAAGAATTCAATTTAATGATTAGTTGATAGTTACTCTCTTAGTTATTACGGTACCTTCTGTAGTTTCAAGGCGCACGAAATACATTCCGGGTGCATAATTTGAAACATTTATCGTGTACGTGTTGCTATTAACTGGGATGGTATTAACCGTTTGTCCTACATAATTCACCAGAGTGATGTTATTGATTGTATAATCAGAAACAACATTTAGTACATCATTAGCAGGATTCGGGAAAATACTAACGCTCATATCATTTGGTGTAACACCAATTGATGTAGCAGTCATTTTCATACCAATTACATAGGATACGCCAACTACTTCGAAAGTATTATCGTAGTTAGGATACTCGGTATCATAGGTGAAAGTAATATCGAATGTCTCATCAGTTGATTGACGATATAACTTGAAGGTCATATTTTCACCAACCTGGAGGCCATCAATATTATCTGACAACGGATCATCTCCCATAGCCAGAAGCTTCATAAAGCTATCCCTAGATGTGAATTCTGAAACTCCAACACACTGGTCGTATGAATTAAATACGCCAAGGACATCACCAGCTTGCAGTTGGTTAATAACCTGATCGGCAAACAGGATAAAGTGTACTTGAGATGTATTAATAACTTCATTCCATGGAGAGCTAAATGACATCACACTCTTTGTTGCAACTTTTGCAGAATGTCCAGCATTAGGATCAAAATCAGGGAATGTAACAGTGTATGGTGCAGTTCCAACTTTCCTAACATACAAGTAAGCCTTACCTGGTAATAGATCAGTGAGATCCTGTGCTTGCTCTGCCCATAGTTTTGCTTCATTCCAGTCATAGATCAACATGATATCATCCAAATGTCCAGCAAACAAGTCTGCTATTGGAGTAACTACGTTGGTTAATACTGGAACGTAAGTAAACAATAAAGGTCCGCCAATTTCAAAGGTTAAGTCTGTTACTACATCACCATAAATTGGGATACAGGTTTCTTTCTTGAATTTAGCTTTATAACCAATTGGTTCCCAATTACCGATTTGGTTAATTGGTGGTGTCGGCTCGGGCCAGAAATATTTACCGGCCTTATTCTCTAGAATTACAAGAGCATCGGATCCCGGATAAAGAACAGCAGGCTCCATTACTTCAGGTAACGGTGTTGCGCTCTTATCTACAAATGATGATATACCCCACCATGTAGGATCGTCAATAAGAATAAGCTGTGTTGGGATATAGAGTTCAATAGTTTCTTCGGCAACAAATTCGCATGAGCCAGGTCCAAATGCTTTGATTGTCAAAGTTATCATCTGAGCCCAGTTGTCGTTTGTTCCGATATTGTAGTTTGTAGAAGCAGCTGTTGGATCATCAAAGTAACCATCTCCGTTAGTTGACCACTGAACGCTAACGGCATTCTCAACATTAGCGCTGACCGGTATTGGCAAGAATTCTTCATTAACAAAATCGTAATCACTGCAAACAAGTTTGATCTCAGGCTCTACATCAATTGCTGGCTTAGGTACAATTACTAAATTAAGGCATGATTCAGTCTCATTATTAATACAACCGCCAGTACCATAAACAGTTAAGCATAAATCTACTCCACCATCTGCGATATCATTTTCGCCTGGTTGATAAGTTGGGTTAAGAACATCATCTGATGGAACAAATACACCATCTCCACCAGTCCACTTCACTGCGCTATATTTATCTGCAGTAGCAGATGAAAGCTCAAATTCATCACCTTCACAAATCGTTGCATCATCTCCAGCAAAAGCAGTTGGCGCAGGATCAAAGTAGAGTATCATACAATCTTCATCTGCTATTGTACATGGATAGAGTGGATAAACTGTAAGGCAGAGCTCAACAGAACCAGCTTCTAAATCTTCTTCACCAGGATAATATACAGTCTCTAATTCGTTGTCATCTCCAAAGTATCCATCTCCCTTGGTTTCCCAATATACTCCGCTTGCATAAGTAGCAGTTGCTGAAGATGTTGTATAATCATCAGTTTCGCAAATAGTTATATCATCGCCAGCAAAAGCAACCGGCTGTGAATAAACCGTTACTGTGCGTGTTACCTCTTCTGCAGCATTACCGGCAGCGTCACTAACATTATAAGTAATGGTATAAACGCCAGGCACACTTGTATCAACAGGATTTACAACAACAATATTTTCAGTAATATCACCATCGCAATTATCTATAGCTTCAGCGCCGGCATCTTCATACTCATCGCCTTCGCAAAGTTCTATATTATCATCGCCAATAAGTGTAATAACTGGAGGTTCAGTATCATTAACAGTAATGGTCTGGACACAAGAAGCGGTATTTCCATAAATATCAGTTACTGTCCAAGTTACTGTGCTTACACCAACTGGGAAGTAGAAAGCTTGAGGAGCATTGTTGGTATATCCTTCAACACCGCAGTTATCATCAACTTGTGGCACGCCAAGATCTTGTACATAAGCTCCGCAATATCCAATATCATTAGGAACTGTAATATCGTCCGGGCATACTATTGTTGGAGGTTCATCATCGGTAACGGTAACTGTTTGTGTACATGTAGCTGTATTACCATGAATATCAGTTACTGTCCAAGTTACAATGGTTTCGCCCACCGGGAATGATTCTGGAGCATCATTTGTAACACCTTCTACTCCACAATTATCATCAACAACAGGTTCGCCAAGATCAGCTATTGTAGCAGAGCATAGACCTGCATCGGCTGTCTGTACTATATCTTCAGGACATTCGATTGTGGGAGCTTCATCATCGGTAACGGTAACTATTTGTGTACATGTAGCTATATTACCGTTAATATCACTTACCGTCCAGGTTACTGTGGTTACACCAACCGGGAATGTGTCTGGAGCGTCATTAGTTACATCATCTACTCCACAATTATCATCAACAACAGGCTCGCCAAGATCAGCTATTGTGGCAAAGCATTCGCCCTCATCGGCTGTTTGTACTATATCTTCAGGACATACGATTGTTGGCGGTTCATCTTCTGTAATGGTAACTATTTGTGTACATGTAGCTATATTACCATTAACATCGGTTACTGTCCATGTTACAATTGTTACACCCACTGGGAATGGTGTTGGAGCATTATTTATAACGGATTCTACACCACAATTATCATCAACAACAGGATTTTCAAGCATTTCTATTATAGCATAGCATTGGCCCTCTTCAACTGGCTCTTCTATATCATCCGGGCATACTATTGTTGGCAGTTCATCATCGGTAATGGTAACTGTTTGTGTACATGTAGCTACGTTATTATGAATATCAGTTACTGTCCATGTTACAATTGATACACCAACTGGGAATGTGGCTGGAGCATCATTAGTTACCTCAGCTATTCCACAATTATCGTCAACAACAGGCTCGCCAAGATCAACTGTAGCAGAGCATACGCCAGCATCGGTTGACTGTGCTATATCTTCAGGACACACGATTGTTGGCAGTTCAGTATCTATAACGATAACCATTTGTGTACATGTAGCTGTATTACCATGAATATCAGTTACTGTCCAGGTTACTGTTGTTATACCAACTGGGAATGTTTCTGGAGCATCATTTGTAACACCTTCTACTTCACAATTATCATCAACAGTAGGCTCGCCAAGATCGTCTATTGTAGCAAAGCATTCGCCCTCATCGGCTATCTGCTCAATAATATTTGGACAAGTAATACTTGGATCTTCATTATCTATAATGGTAACTATTTGTGTACATGTAGCTGTATTACCATGAATATCGGTTACTGTCCACGTTACAATGGTTTCGCCTACCGGGAAGAATAAATCTTCAGGAGCATTGTTGGTAGGTGTAACAACTCCGCAGTTGTCATCAATTACTGGATAACCAATATCTTCTATATAAGCTCCACATAATCCAGCATCATTGGATAGAGTTATATCATCCGGACATTCAATTGTAGGCAATTCATTATCAGTAACGGTAAGATCGAAAGTACACGTTGCAACATTTCCTGCTCCATCAGTTGCTGTCCAGATCACTGTATAATCACCAGGTTCAAATTGATAACCTTCAAGTGTAGCAAGGTCATTAATATTATTTATAATTTCCACATCACCTATGCAATTATCAAGTGCAACAGCATCAAATTCATCGCCATTTACAGTATAAAAACATTCGCCTGGGTCAGTAAATCTATCCTGATCAAGCACACAATCAATAGTAGGCTCTTCCATGTCTTCAACAACAACTTCAAAAGTACAAGTTAATGTAGCACATTCATTTTCAACTGTTACATATACAGTATGGGTACCAACTTCAAAGAAATAGGGTGAAGTAATCTCTTCGCCATTATATACGTAAGTAACGTTGATTGGCTCGGGCTCACCAGCAACTACAGCTTCAAATTCAACTTCTGCGCCGCATAACCCTTCATCATTATCAACAATAATATTATCCGGACAAACTAAAGTAACTTCTTCCCAAACTGTTATAATAGCTTTACAACGTGAGAGGAACTCTTCACCGGCAAAGCATCCGTTTGCATCTTCGATAGCAGTTACGACAACTTCATATACTCCGGGCTCATAAACTTGCGGTGCAGCAATATAGTCGCCGATTTCCAAATCAGTAACAACAATTTCAGGGCCGCTGTTAACGGTATAGGTAACAGTGTATGGCGCTGTACCACCGTAATAAGCATAAAGAGTTATTCCTATTTCGGTTCCGTAACAGTATTCAAACTCGGCATTCCAACCGGCTTCGATACCATTGAAACCAAAGCTGATCTTAGGTTCATCATTAACAAACAGAGTCATATCATCAGTAATTACAGCACCTACGCATTGTGGACTACCAATTGCCTCAATAGTTAATGTAACAAAACCTGATTTGCCAGGGAATGGAGTAAATGTTGGATTAACAACCGTCGGGTCATCAAATTCACCAAAATCAGCAGGATCGGCAGTCCAACGAATCTCTTCATAGTTTTCAGCAACAGCGTCTATAAGCTCGTATGATTCGCCTTCGCATATAGTTGCATCAGGACCGGCACTAACCACTGGATTTTTAATAATGAACACTGTCATATTATCAGCATCAGGATAAGTACATGGTTCGATGGGGAATGCTACTAAAATAAGTTCTACATAACCTAATTCAATATCTTCGGGACCAGGTGTGTATGTAGGATTAAGGATAAGCTTATTACTGAAAGTGCCGTCACCTTCACCAAGGAGTGCATAATCCCAGAATACGCCACTATGATTTTGAGCTGCTCCATCAAGTTGTACAATTTCACCTTCGCAAATTGTCTGATCCGGACCTGCATCAGCAATTGGGAAAGGCTGAATTGTAATAGTGATATCATCAGAATCGGAAACGGCACATGGATCACAAGGTATTGCTGTGAGTGTCAGAATTACTTGACCAGTAGCAATATCGCCATCACCTAATGTATAGGTTGCGGTAACTGATCCAGCATCATTAAATGTACCGTCGCCAGCGGTTGTCCATTCTGATCCACAAGCATTTAGAACAGCGCCTTCAAGAGGAACAGGAGTATTTGTCCATGGAGGTGTACAAAGTTGTTCGCAAACAGTTTGATCCTCTCCAGCGCTAGCTATTGGTAATAATTGAATATAAAGTGTCAATTCATCAGAAACATCGTCACAAGTTGCAAGACCCTCTACCTCAATTGTAAGAACAACACTTCCTGATTCTATATCTTCAGGACCTGGGGTATATGTTGCGGAAGCTAATCCAGGATCATCAAATGTACCATCGCCACTTGTTGTCCAAAGAATATCACCACCATTTTCAATCGTTGGGTTTAGAGTATAAGATCCATCTTCGCATATTGTAGCATCATCGCCAGCATCAACCACAACAGGTTTCTGGAAGCAAAGGTTCATAGAATCTACTGCAGTGATAGTACAAGGATCCAACGGAGAAACGTGAATGATAAGTTTTATACAGCCTTGTGGCCAATCAATTATAGCATTTGGCTGATAAGTTGGCTCTAGAATGGTTTCCCCAGGAGTAAAGGTTCCGCCACCAGTAGTGGTAGCCCACTGTATTGCAGCATAATTACCAGCTTCAACTAAATCGGTAAAATCAAAAACGTCACCTTCGCAAATAGTTGCTGATTCAGGAATAATATTAACATATGGCAATTGCTGAATACCAATCTCAATACATTCTTCAACGGGTTCGGTGCATGGACCTATAGGATATGCAGTAAGGCAAAGTACAGCATGATTATTTGCAATATCTTCAGGGCCAGGTGTATATGTTGCAGTTAATGATCCAACATCGTCAAAAGTACCATCACCTTCTGTTCTCCATTCAACAGACGTATAGTACAATACTTCAGTTTGATCAAGAAGTATCGAACCGTCTTCGCAAATTGTAGGATACTGACCCAATGTAATTTGTGGAGTTCTTTGGATTGTAAGGGTCATTTCCGGCTCGAGAACAGTTTCGCTACATGTGCCGCATCCGGCAACGATCATCTTAAGATGAACTTTACCCAATATCACATCCGCAGCTGAAGGAGTATATACTGGGGTTAAAATAGTCTCATCATTAAATTCTCCTGTTCCATCTACTGTTACCCACTGAATATTGCAAATATTCTCGCCTGTTCCTTCTAACTGGGCACCATCGCCTTCACAAATAGTCATATCGGGGCCAGCGCTTGCTATAGGTTCAGGATCGAAACAGAGTACCATTTTATCCAATACATACATGGTACATGGCTCAAGCGGATAGCCTATAAGTACAAGGGTTACACATCCTGCAGCCAAATCGCCAGGGCCAGGGAAATACTCAACTTCCTGACAGGTAAAATCAGGACATTCAAAATATCCATCTCCTGTTGTTGCCCACATTGTAAATGATACATTTTGACATTCACCTTGAATTATGGCAGTACCATTTGAACAGATAGTCATGTCTGGTCCAGCATTAACATAGGGTGAATGCTCAATATAAAGATTCATTGAACCTGATGCGCCATCAGTGCAAGGTTCAATAGGATCTACAGTTAAGGTAAGGGTAACAGTCTGCCCATCGTATAAATGACTTGGATTAAAGGTAGTTACTAATGCTGTAGCATCAGCGAATGTACCAGCATCAGCAGGATTTACCGTCCAAAGGTATGGTCCATTACTATTTTCTACAGTTGGATTCGTAGTATAAAGCTCATTAGAACATACGGTAGCATCTTCACCAGCAACAACTACAGGGAGCATCTGGAAGCATAACTCCATAAAGTCTTCTGCCGAAACAATACATGGATTAATTGCCTCTGCAGCTACACCTAAGGTAATACATTGTTGAGGATAGTCAACAGTGGGACTTGGGCAATATTCCGGTTCTAGAATATTTTCATCATCATATTTACCACCTCCATTAGTTGTAAACCACTGAATTCTACTATAATTTGAAGCCTCTACTAACCCTTCAAAGTTCATGCATTCCTCTTCGCAAATGGTATAAGAGTCAGGAATGATATTAATTGAGGGTTCTGCTTGAAGGAAAATTGAAGTTACTGAAACAACTTGATCACAAGCTTCCTCAACATGAACAGTTAATGTAAAGGTAATCAAACCGCAATTTTCAAGATCATTCGGACCAAAAGAATAAGTAGGTTGTGCAATGGCAGGATCATCAAAAGAACCATCACCTGTGGATGTCCATAGGATTACCCTTGTAATGTCAATATCAAAATAAGGGAATGTAGCTTCATCTGGTGGATACCAACTATCAAATTCAACTACAGCGTTATCAAATGTATAGGTCGCAGTTTCGGCTGTTACACATAGTTCAGCTGGGTCTCCTGCAAACACATTTGTTGGCTCTACAAAGAAAAGGTACATAAAATCTTCGTCAGACACCTCACAAGGATCAATAGCTGAAGCAGAAACTCCTAATATAACATAGCGCTGTGGTAAGTCAACAGTTGGTGAAGGATTATAAGTAGGTTCCAGCACGATTTCATTTGGCGTATAAGTACCTCCTCCATTGGTTGTAAACCACTGAATCATATCATAATTTTCAGCTTCCACCTTTCCGGTAAAATCGTAATTTTCGTCAAAACAAACGAAATCATAATCAGGAATGATATTGATGGATGGAGAAGCCTGAAAATCAAAGGTAACTGATTCAGTAAGCTCGCCACACTCTAAGGTTACAACAGTTAAAGTGAGCTCAACGCCTGCTAAGTCAGCTTCGCTAGGATAATAAACAGCATTTGCAATAAATGCATTGTCGAAAGTACCTGTGCCATTTGTTGCCCATAATAAAGAGAGGTGTGTTGGCACGACAGGATCAAGTTGAATTTCTAAACCTGGAACGGCGCAAAGTGTTGCATCATCGCCGGCTGAAAGATTAGAAACCTGTACTGTAACAAAAGCTTCGGCAGTCAATAAGCCTGAAGTTGCTACGACTTTAAAATTTGTCGTCTTGTCAACATAAACGACAAAAGTTTCACCAGTTCCAAGGCTAGTTCCGTTGTCAAACCACTCCCACGTATCAACAGGGTCACCAGCAAGTAGGGTTCCGGTTAATGTAACATCAGCGCCCGATCCGCATATTAATGTAGGATCGGCACTGGCTGCGATAGAAAAAGTTGGTCCCATCAAGCTGATAACTTCAGTAAAACCAAAAACAGTAAATGTTTCTGGTCCATCTAATTCAGCTTCACACCAGAAGTCATCTCCGCCGACATGAGCACGCCACAGGAATGACTCCATTGGGTCAAAACCATCTTTTTCAGATGTAGTAGGGTCATTTCCAAAAGCAGAAAAAGCATTTGCAACACCTTCGGTGTATTGAACGTTTCCTCCGCATTTCAAAACCCCGCCATCATTGTAAAATACTCCAACCCAATCGCCAGTTGAAATAGGTACGCCATCAATTTCCGGCGTAACGCTAGCTGGGATTGAGAGAACATGAGTAAACAACGTTTCTGTTGTTTCCCAACCTGCTGGCTGCGCGGTTGCCAAGAATGGCACCAGTAACATAACCAGCAGGAATTTACACTTGTAAACTTTAGATAACATGTAATCCTCCTTTTTTTAAGGTTTAATAATTAAATGATTAAAATAAATTATTTGCATATCAATAAAAATAAAGTTGCAAAAAGCGGAACAAATATACTATAAATTCTATTGGTAAGACTAAAACAAGAAAAAAAAAGCAATTTTTAGAATTTTTAACATTTAACAACTCTCAATGAAAAAATTATTGTTTTTCATTTTGCAAAGATAGAATTAATCTTTAAACAATCAGTTTACAATATTTAAATAATTTGATGTATGTAATCAACAAAGTAAGTATTGTTCTGAATGACACTAAATTAAGGTTGGTTTAATAAAATTGATAGTTCAACTTAAATAGACTTCCTATTGATTAATTCGGGTTTATATTTTCAAATTAACCTATTTTTGTCGTCTAACAAAAAAGATTTTTTTGGTATTATATTAATTTAAGGTGTATGTTCGAAAGCTTAAGTGAGAAGTTAGACAGGTCGTTTAAAATATTGAAAGGTCAGGGAAAGATTACTGAAATTAACGTTTCCGAGACCCTGAAAGAGGTGCGTAAAGCATTACTTGATGCCGATGTAAGTTACAAAATAGCTAAGCAATTCACTGATGAAGTTAAAGAGAGAGCTTTGGGTCAAAATGTCTTGACAGCTATTTCGCCGGGTCAATTAATGATTAAAATTGTACACGACAACCTGACAGAGCTGATGGGAGGTGAACATACCGACATCAATATTAAAGGCGACCCTGCAATAATTTTAATTGCCGGCTTACAAGGCTCGGGGAAAACAACTTTTTCAGCAAAACTTGCTAATTATTTAAAACAGAAAAAAGGCAAACGCCCCTTACTTGTTGCCGGCGACGTCTATCGTCCGGCTGCCATTAATCAGTTGCAGGTATTGGGTAATACAATAGATGTAGAAGTCTATACTGAAGAGGGCAGTATGGAACCTGTAAAAATTGCCCGTAACTCTATCAACCATGCAAAAGCAAACGGATATAATGTAGTGATTGTGGATACTGCCGGCCGCCTTGCTATTGATGAGCAAATGATGGATGAAATTAGCTCTATAAAAGAGGCTTTAAAACCACAGGAGACTCTTTTCGTCGTTGATGCCATGACAGGACAAGACGCCGTGAACACCGCCAAAGCATTTCACGACCGGCTAAACTTCGAAGGTGTTGTTCTTACAAAATTAGATGGCGACACAAGGGGTGGAGCCGCTTTAACAATTAAAGCTGTAGTTAGTAAACCCATAAAATTTGTTGGAATCGGCGAAAAAATTGACGCATTAGACGTCTTCTACCCAAAACGTATGGCCGACAGAATCTTAGGGATGGGAGACATCGTATCGTTAGTAGAAAAAGCTCAAGAACAATTCGATGAACAGGAAGCCAGGAAACTACAGAAAAAAATTGCTAAAGATCAGTTTAACTTTAATGATTTCCTTGCGCAGATAAAGCAAATCAAAAAAATGGGTAACGTAAAAGATCTTATGAGTATGATACCAGGAATGGGCAAAGCAATAAAAAACCTCGATATTGACGACGACGCATTTAAACATGTAGAGGCTATAATTTATTCCATGACACCCAGCGAAAGAGATAATCCTAAAATCATCAACGGCAGTCGCCGTAAAAGAATAGCCTTAGGAAGCGGCACGGATATCCAGGAGGTTAACCGTTTGATTAAACAATTTGATGAAACACGCCGTATGATGAAAATGATGACTACAAGTGGTGGAAAGGGGATGATGAAAATGATGCAAAATATGCAGGGGGCAAAAAGATAAATATCAAATAGGAGAAAAATCGAATCGCTATGATTTTCAACCTAAAAGTTACTCTGGCAAAATGAATGGCTTAATATGCAGAACTTACACTATAAAGAATTAAAAAGAATAAATATTCTAAACTCATTCAGTATTTAAACATCTTACAAAGAATTTCTTTAACAAAAAATAATATGCAAATTATTGACGGAAAAGCTGTAGCAGCAGCAATTAAAGAGGAGATCAAAGCAGAGGTTGCCCAGATCATTGATAATACTGATGAATCTCCACATCTCTCGGCTATCTTGGTCGGTCATGATCCTGCCAGTGAAACATACGTTGCAAGTAAGGAAAAAGATTGCAAATCGGTTGGCATGATGTCATCCGTGTATCGTTTGAGCGAACGTACAACTGAATCTGAACTTTTAGAAACTATTAATTTCCTTAATCAAGACGAAGAAATTAATGGATTTATCGTACAATTACCACTTCCACGCCATATTAATGTCGAGAAAATAATTGGATCCATTGATCCTAAGAAAGATGTAGATGGATTTCACCCATACAATCTTGGTAAAATGATGCTTGGACAGGAGAGTTTCTTTCCTGCTACGCCTTATGGCATTGTAGAGCTTTTGAGAAGATATAAGATTGATACCGCCGGCAAACACTGTGTTGTATTAGGACGTAGTAACATAGTAGGGACGCCGTTAAGTGTTATGCTATCGAGAAAAAGCGATCCGGGTAATTGTACCGTTACTATTTGTCATTCACAAACTCGTAATATCAAAGAACATACGACTCAGGCCGATATTCTTATAGCAGCTATTGGGCAGCCCGAATTTGTAACCGCGGATATGGTAAAAGAGGGAGCAGTTGTAATAGATGTGGGTATTCACCGAATAGCAGATCAGTCAAAGCGATCAGGATATTCCCTTACCGGCGATGTCAATTACAACGAAGTAGCCGCTAAATGCAGCTATATTACGCCAGTACCGGGAGGTGTTGGTCCTATGACAAGTGTTGCACTTCTGATGAATACCTTGAAAGCATTTAAAGCAAACAGAAAATAGTCATTTAAATCCACACCTTATTGTCGCATCATTTTCTTCAACGAAAAAAAACAGTATTACCTACCTGTGTTAAATCCAAAATTTATAAGTTACGAACAGAAAAGACATTTTGAAGAGGGCAAGCTTTTGCCTGTTATGGAGGCTTTTTATACACTTCAGGGCGAAGGTTACAACACTGGCGAGGCCGCTTTTTTCATAAGGATTGGAGGCTGTGATGTAGGCTGCCGCTGGTGCGATATCAAAGAATCGTGGAACCCTGAAATACATCCGCTCACAAGTACGCTTCAGGTAGTGGAACAAGCTGCCGCCTACCCTTCAAAAGCTGTGGTAGTTACTGGTGGAGAACCTTTAATGTATAACCTCAACTATCTTTGCGCCGAGCTGAAAAAAAATTCTATAAAAACTTATCTTGAAACATCAGGCGCTTACCCTCTCTCCGGTCAATGGGACTGGATATGCCTCTCTCCTAAAAAAAACAGCGCTCCAATTGACAGTATAACCTCTATTGCAAATGAGCTGAAAGTTATCATTTTTAATGACGGCGATCTGACGTGGGCCGAAAAATATGCTAATTTAGTGAGCAATAAATGTAAATTATACCTCCAACCCGAATGGAGCCGTTCAAAATTTATGACACCAGTTATCATCGAGTACATAAAAAAATATCCGAAATGGAAAATCTCATTACAATCTCATAAATTCATGAACATTCCATAGTCATTAAAAATGTTAGT
>JAAYWF010000138.1 GCA_012516825.1 Lentimicrobium sp.
AACAGAGTCGGATTCGGCTTCCTGAAAATATTCGATTATCTCTTCCTGGTGATAGGGGTCTACTACTTCGTTGATGTAATAATTGATATCAATTTTAGTTCCCGATGCCACCACGCTCTCCAACTCGGTCAATAGCTCGTCAAAACTTAAATCTTTGGTAAATGCGATATCTTCAAGCGGCAGTTTTCGATCAATACTTTTAATGATATAAACCTTCAACCCTGATTTATTAATTACCGACTTAACCACCATATCATTAGGGCGGACAATCTCATTTTCATCTACATATTTTTTTATAAAATCAAGAAATGGCTTTCCATATTTCTGTGCCTTTCCCACGCCAACGCCTGTAATCTTCGTTAGTTCATCCATCGTAATAGGATACTGTATAGCCATATCTTCGAGCGAGGGATCCTGGAAGATGACAAAAGGCGGTAGATTTTCTTTTTTTGAGATCTGTTTTCTAAGGTCTTTCAACATTGTGAAAAGCGCTTGATCTGAAGAGGTTGTTTTATGTGCTCCTGTAATAATATCCACATCTTCATCAAGGTTATCGTAGTCATGATCTTTTGTAAGCATGATTGACCATGGGGAATCAAGGTATTGGTATCCTTTTTTACTCACTCTGAGTAACCCGTAATTCTCGATATCCTTATCTAACAAGTTGCTTATCAACGCTTGCCGAATCACAGCATTCCAAAATTTCTCATCCTCCTCTTCACCTCTTCCAAACGACTTAATAAGATGGTGTTTGTATGATTTAAGGGTCGCTGTATTTTTACCAATCAGAATATTAACTATATGTTTCGCCTTAAAAAGCTGCTTAACATCAAGTACTGCTTCTAAGACAATAATTATATACTTTTTACCCTCTATTTTCTCTTTTGGATGAAGGCAATTGTCGCAAGCGCCGCAGTTATCTTGTTTATACATCTCACCAAAATAGTGTAGTAGTTGGCGACGGCGGCAAATGGACGACTCGGCGTAGGAAACCGTTTCTAAGAGCAGTTGTTGAGCGATTTCCTGTTCGGCAACCGGTTTACCTTTCATAAATTTTTCAAGCTTCTGTATGTCGTCATAGCTATAAAAAGTAATGCAGTTGCCCTCTCCATCGTCACGGCCTGCGCGGCCTGTCTCCTGATAATAGCCTTCAAGGCTTTTAGGCATATCGTGATGAATGACATAACGCACGTCTGGTTTGTCAATGCCCATACCAAATGCAATCGTTGCTACAATAATATCTACATCTTCCATCAGGAATTTATCCTGGTTAGTACGGCGGGTTGCTGCATCAAGCCCGGCATGATATGGCAGAGCTTTTATTCCATTTACCTGAAGCACTTCCGCAAGCTCTTCCACTTTTCTACGGCTCAGGCAATATACTATTCCCGATTTGCCGGAGTGGGATTTAATATATTTAATGATGTCTTTAAATACATCTTTTGTCTTGGGTCTTACTTCGTAATAAAGATTTGGCCTATCGAAGGATGATTTAAAAATAGTCGCATTCTGGATATTCAGGTTCTTTAGAATATCCTGTTGAACTTTAGGGGTTGCAGTGGCTGTGAGCGCTATTACCGGCACATCCTGTCCGATGGATTCGATAATAGGTCTTAATCGGCGGTATTCAGGCCTGAAATCGTGCCCCCATTCCGAGATACAATGGGCTTCATCAATAGCATAGAACGAAACGTCAATACTTTGCAGGAAATCAACATTTTCCTCTTTGGTTAAGGATTCGGGTGCAACATAAAGCAATTTGGTAAAGCCATCGGTCATATCGTTTTTAACCTGTATTATCTCCTGTTTTGTGAGCGAGGAGTTTAAAAAATGAGCAATACCTTCTTTTGTGCCAAAATTCCTAAGTGTATCCACCTGATTTTTCATTAAAGCGATCAATGGCGAAACAACAATTGCAGTACCTTTTAAAAGTAATGCAGGCAACTGATAACACATTGACTTACCACCGCCAGTAGGCATAATTACAAAAGTATTATTGCCCTGAAGCAGATGTCTGATGATTGGCTCTTGTAAACCCTTAAAGCTGTCAAACCCAAAAAACTGTTTGAGCATCTGATGAAGCGGATAATCCGCCACTTTAGATGTAATCATTTCCTTTTCCAACATAAACATGAATCCAAATATTCAATAAAACGTGTACATTAACGTACTAAACAAAAGTCAGTTAACGAACTATTAAAAACAATATTTTAAAAACTTGCATAAGTCAATTAATTCCTAAATACAAATCTAATATTTTTTTATTACTAACGAGCAAAAATTAATATTTAACAAATTTAAACAACTTTTCATCAAAGCAATCTGATGCTATTTGTACAATATGATTAGTAAAAATAGGCCTATTTTAATT
>JAAYWF010000139.1 GCA_012516825.1 Lentimicrobium sp.
TAATAATAAAAAACAACAACATGATTACCAGTTTTATCAGCCTAATAATGCGGGTAGCGAGAAGATACTGCTCGACTATATTTTTTTCGTTTATTTTTACAGGGTAATTGAAAAGATGCGGGTAACGATTGATGATCGTCATACCGATATAAATTACAGTACTAACCAAAGGTGTTATTAGCAGGTTTAATTTTTTTCCATATCCGTCGGGCGTGCCTTTTAAATTGAAATGTATGGGTATGGTATCAGGAAGAGAGGCGATTACAATTGCATAAAAAGTTAATAACCACATAGCCAAAAAAGCAATAATACTAAGTGATTCGGAAATGTAGTCGTTTCGAGTGAATTTAATATGGACAATAGGGCGATTTTCCTTTTTGATGAAACTCTTTCTTTTCTTTAAGACCATCTTTTTCAAATTGTCAAATTTATTAATCACTGCTGATTGAAAAACCAACACTAACTTCAAACTAGTAATAGTCGGGTTTTAAAAATTCAGTTTTTTTCAGTACAAATGTATCGAGAAATTCAACTTTTACAAAATTACACATCTTTTTTTCTATCAGCTATTTAGAACTTAGTATTTTTTTAGATGGACAATTTGTTTGTATTTAAACATGCTACAAGACAAATTAATCAACCAAATTATACTTATAGCCATTGCTATTCAAAACTATTTGACAACCAATCCATTCATGTTTTACTTCAAAAATCCAAATAGGTACTCAACCTTTCTTTTGATTCTTGATTTTCCACAGGTGTACGGCTTTTGTTCTTCAGTTAATGGCTTGGTGCGATATCTTTTTTTATGAACTTTGTTTTTTTATTATGTGCTTGCTAATTACTTTTCCTCTTTTTTACTATGTGAGCGTTTTATTTAGAATTTCTCGCTAATAAATTACTGGTGTTAAATAAAAAGAACCTTTAAAACACAATTTGCTCTGGAAACGATGCCATTGTTTAACTAAATTTAAAATCACTCTTGACTTAAAAAAAAGTCAATCATTTTTATTAAAAATTGAGTTGGCTCTGAAAATAAAATTTTTCAGACATTCATGTGTTTGACACATCGAACATATTGCAGATTATCAATGGCTTATAAATTCAATATTCGTGCATTGTTACTGAACAAAGTTAAAGTATTCGTGACTAAAATTACCTTTGGGAGCTGACTCAAAGTTGTGTTTTCAATGAAAATCTGAATTTTGTGTTTTAAGACTTATAAAAATTTTTATCTTTGTCTCACAATTAGAAACTCACTAACTTATCGTTTAATTAATTTTTTAACATCATGAAAAAAACATTACTATTAGCATTATCCCTGTGTTTTGTTCTATTAGGGATATCACAAGAAAGGAAATCTACCGTTTCATTGGAAAAGGTAAACAAATCTGTTGAGTTGAAGTATGATAATTTTCGCGATCCGATATTTCCACCGATGACCAACCTGACATTTGAGTCTTCAGGTGTTTTAAAGGATGCAAACATGTTAGGAACTGAGACAGAGATCATAGAAACTGTGTACGACATGCAGACTAATGGATTTGTTGCTAATCGTGTTTGGGTTTGGGACGATGGTACAATGGCTGCTACTACCACTTTTGGAAAAACCCCACCCTCTTTTGCTGATCGTGGAACCGGTTATAATTATTTTGACGGTGAATTATGGGGGCCTAAACCGAGTTCCCGTATCGAAGGTTCTTATAGAACGGGATGGCCAAGCATAGCTCCATGGGGAGCTAATGGCGAGATAGTAGTAGCACATACAACTGCTACAGCGCCATACCCCTTACGTATTAACAAAAGAGAAAATAAAGGTTCAGGGGACTGGATTGGATCCGATCTCAACGGGCCAGGAGGAGACTTTGAACCTTCATGGGCAAGAATTGCCACAAGCGGCGATAACAATGAAATAATACATATATTTTATAATTCATACAATGATTTCGCAGGACAAGAGCTTGCGCTTGCATATAGCCGCTCAGACGATGGGGGAGTAACATGGAACCCTCATAATGAAATATTGCCAGAACTAAGTTCAGATTATTATACTGCAATCAGAGCCGATTCGTATATGCTTGCTTCAAAAAATAATATAGTTGTGTTATTGGTAGCAAGCGCTTGGAACGATTTGTTTTTCTTGAAAACTACCGACCATGGCCTCACATGGGAAAAAATTATAGTGTGGCAGCATCCTTACCCATTTTTTGATTTCAATACAACGCTTATGTCTGATACTCTTTATTCGGTTGATAATTCAGCATCTTGCGCTATTGGTGATGACGGGATGGTACATGTAGTGTGGGGTATTGGACGTGTAGCCCGACTCGAAGCAGCGCCACCCGAGCCTGGATATTATAACTACTGGCCATATACCGACGGCATTGGATACTGGAACGAAAGCATGGGGCAAATACCTGAAGCGGATAATCCACACCATACCATGAGCCCAGATTACCTTGAAAGCATCGGGATGCTTGTAGGATGGACACAAGACTTGAATAATTCCGGTTTTATTTTTGACTTTGAAGGATCAGGTGAACCACCATTTAATGTGTATCGTTCTTTAGGTATTTCGAGTATGCCAACAGTAGCAGTAAATGGTAATATGGTCGCTGTAGCATTCTCGTCAGTAACCGAAACATATATTACAGCCGATGGAGTATATAATTATAAAAGAATCTGGAATAGGTTCTCTTATGATAAAGGCCAAACTTGGGGGCCATTTATTCATCTGCAACACGATAACATTTTCCATCTCTATGACGAATCTATCTGGCCGGAGATTGCTTCCAACACAACAAGCGATGGCGTTTTCCATCTTTTTTATAATGCCGATAATCTACCAGGTTTATATGGCGATGATGACCATGAACCGATTATTAACCGAATTATTCATAACAAAATGGATTTTACTGTAGGTGTGAATGAACTGTCAAAACCTTATGAAAGAGATTTTTCTGTATCACAGAATTATCCAAATCCGGCTGTAAATGTTACTAATTTGATCTTGGAAGTGAATAAACCTTCGAAAATTAGTGTTGAGGTCATTAATTTAACCGGACAAAAAGTGTTGGAAATCCCTACAAAATTTTTCCCTGTTGGGAATCATAATATCAGATTAAATATTTCTACTCTTACGCCTGGCGTTTATTTTTATTCAATAAATAATGGAATCGAAAATCAAACTAAAAAAATGATCGTAAAGTAGAAACTAAAAATTAAAAAAAAAGACCCTTGCATTGTCAAGGGTCTTTTTTTTTAATTTCATTGGATTATCATTAAATAATAATTATCTATTTTTGTCCACATTAAAGTTATCTATTCACATAAACATTTTAATCATGAAAAGAACAATTTTACTAATTAGTGTATTTTGCTTTGTGTTAGCAGGTTTTGCTCAGGAGCGCGTGCCTTTTTCGAAAGAGGTTACAAAAATGAGCATTACCAGAGCTTATAATTCAGTTGTTGATCCCGTTGCTCCGATGATAAACATCAACTACAGCTCGCCAGGTGTTTTGAAAGAAGCAATGATTTTGGGTGATGAAACCGAAATTATAGAAACAATTTATGACCTTCAGACAAATACTGCTCTTGGCAATCGCTTTATTGTTTTTGACGATGGAACAATGGCTGCTGTTTGCACCCGTGGTATTGAAAGCCCAGGTGGTTTTGCTTTCCCTGACAGAGGTACTGGTTATAACTATTTTGACGGTTCTTCATGGGGGCCAAAACCGTCAAATAGGATTGAGACCGTTAGGGCGGGCTGGCCTGCCATTGCAAAGTGGGGCGCTAATGGAGAGTTTGTTGTATCACACCAGGGAGGAAATAATCCTTTAGTTCTCCTGAAAAGAGAGACAAAAGGAACTGGAGCATGGACAGAAAATACATTTTATGGCCCTAATGGAACAGCTTCCCCACAATATTTTTGGCCACGTTTGGCCAGCTCCGGTCAAAATAATGAATATATCCATCTTTTTGCCCTCACAGCTCCAGCAGCAAATGGTGGAACTCCATATATGGGACA
>JAAYWF010000016.1 GCA_012516825.1 Lentimicrobium sp.
CCAGGTGATACTGTTCAGTTCACTGATTTATCAAACGATGCAGAAACATGGGAGTGGGATTTTGAGAATGATGGAACCATTGATTCTTATGAACAAAATCCAATACATATTTATCAGGACACAGGATATTATACTGTGAAGCTATCTATTACTGGTTCAGCAATCCAAGATTATGGGATCCGGCATGACTATATACATGTTGATAATATCAACGATATAGAACCAATTAGTGTACGTGATCCTGATTTTTTGATGTATCCGATTCCTGCAAAAGAAGTTTTGAATATAAGGATAGGTCTTAAGACTACCGGAATACAACTTTTCGATTTATCTGGAAAATTAGTAAAGAACTTTTGCATCAATCCAATTTTGCAAAATTCATTAATTGAGTTATCAGTTACTGACATTCCTTCAGGAGTATATTTGCTGAAAGCTAATTCACAAATAAATGAGATCACAAAAAAAATATTGATAACCAAATAAAATTTAAAAACTATTAAAACAATTATAATTATCATTGTACTTATATTATCAAGCATTTATACCTATTCACAAGAATGGGTTGAATTATCAGCAAGCGAAAGCACCAGCCCTCAGCTTAACTTATCAACCTCAAACGATACTGTGGTTGAATTTGAGATTGTAGTACCAGGCATGTATTCAACAGCTATTAACTCTTTTAACAGGGTGGAAATCAAAAATCATCTTAGACTTGACTCTGTTGGCTTTCCAGAGATACCAGTTATTTCATACCTCGTTGCTATTCCTTCATGCGATAGTGTTAATTTAAATCTAACACTCCTTGACTCAATTAGATTTAATGATGTAATTATTTACCCTTCCCCGGAATTAGTACCTGACACTTTAACTGGCGGGGCTATTGTCCTGGTTGAGGAATTTTCGTATGATACTACAGCCTACAATAGTGATGAATGGTTTCCCGGAACGATTGCTGAAACCATGGATAAAGGTGCGATACGCGATCAAAATGTTGTTCGGATATTGTTTTATCCTGTCCAATTCAATCCGGTAGATAAAGAAATCCTGGCTTATTCAAAAGCAAAGTTTACCCTAACTTTTTCTAATGCTTCCGGCTCAATAAATAAAGATGTTGGGATATTTAATGAAGTTGTTGGAAATACTATAATAAATTACAATTCAAACGGACTGAATGCTTCTGTAAGTTGCGGGGCAGGTTTGGAAGAATCAGGGACTATAAAATGGGTAACTTCTTTTCCAAATGGTTATGTTGAAGATAGTTGTGATTACTTAATTATAGTTCCGAGTAGCTTCCATACAGACACTATTGCAAAAAGTGTAATTGAATCACTTGCACAGCACAGGGCTGATTTTAATGGATTCAGTGTAGTAATGACCAAAACAAGTTCAATATATTCTGCATTCCCGGATTCACTTTACTTGGAAGACTTTGAAAAAATAATGATGTTAATAAAAAACACTTTTGAAAATGGAACTGCATATCATACCTACGATGGCAAATTAGCCTATGTTAACCTATTCGGAGATGTAGAATTGCAAGATGGAAGCCCGGGCATCCCCACCTATTCCGAAGGCTACGATGTCTATTTCACCCAACTCACCTACGACAGCATTGCCGGGAAATACGATGTTTATCCCGACCTGATGATTGGACGCTGCCCTGTGTCAAATACCGCCCAGGTGAAAAATATAGTACATAAAATACTTCATTACAAACCTGATACACTGGCATGGAAAAACAATATGCTTAATGTAGTGGGGACTGAAGCAGCTGATATCGTAATAAGTTATGCTATGCTCGAACTGGATGA
>JAAYWF010000140.1 GCA_012516825.1 Lentimicrobium sp.
GTTCCAATAATGTATCCATGATCGGGGAGTTCGACAAAAATAGTTTCTCTTTTTATTCGACACAAACCTTGTTCGCCTGTCAAAATGCGGTATTTGAGTGTTGTATCTTCCCAAAAGTTAAAGGTAGCCTTATAAAGCATTTGCTTAAAATTGATCTGTCTGATATCAAGCTCTATGTAGGTCATTTGGGATGTGTTACCAGTCCATTTACCAGCATAAGGGGTAGCGTCTGGAGTAATTTCAATAGGGTCAGGTTCCTGACACCCAAACAATAAGGAGGTAAAAAATAAAACTAAAGAAAAATGAAAAAAATGACTTTTCATCTCGTCCCGCTTAATTGGAAAGAGGGTATTCGTTTGTTTTGTAAGGAGATATTTTTAGTATTTGAATCATTTTACTCAGATCGTCTTCATCAATTTTTTGTGGCATATTTTTGAATACTTCAATAGCGCCATCTTCATCATCAACAATTGTTGCAGTTATCATTGTTTAAATAACTTTTGGTGAGTAAATCTGTACAAATCTAATTTTTTTATTGGAAGCTTTTATTAATTCGTAACAATACTAACAAATAACGCCGCTTCCTAAACAAATTGTTTCATCAGTATTGTAAATAACGCCGTACTGCCCTGGCGCAACACCTGCAATAGGTACTTTCGAATGTATTACAAATGAATTACCTCTATTTATTAAGGTTCCGTCTTCAAAGGTTGGCTGGTGTCTTATTTTGAATTTTATAGGTTGTGCCTTCAAATAATTGCGATCGGGCTTTTCGTTTAAAAAGTGAAAATCAGCAAGTTCAATAATCTCTTTATATTGAGTAATTGGATCGTAGCCGTTTGAAACCCAAATAATATTATTTTCGATATCCTTTTTTACAACAAACCACGGTCCTTGACCAAGTCCCAATCCTTTGCGTTGGCCAATGGTATGAAACCACAGCCCTTTATGGGTTCCAAGGACTTTTTTTGTTTCCAATTCAATAATTTTACCTGGCTTTTCGCCAACATAACGCTCAATGAAATCGGAATAATTAATTTTTCCTAAAAAACAAATCCCCTGGCTATCCTTGCGATAGGCTGACGGCAGTTTTTCGGCAATTGCTTTTTGCCGTACCTCCTCTTTAAGCAAATGGCCAATAGGGAACATTAGCTTATCAAGTTGTTTTTTTGTAATTTGTCCCAGAAAGTAGGTTTGATCTTTAAAAGTATCTTTTGCTGTGCCGAGATACTTTTCGTGGTCAATGGTAAGTATAGTGGCATAATGTCCTGTTGTAATGAGATCAAAACTGTTACCGTATTTTTCGTTAAAAGCCCCGAATTTGATTAGTTTATTACACATAATATCGGGGTTCGGGGTCAATCCTTGTTTTACAGCGTTTATAGTGTAAGAGATTACCTTTTCCCAGTAATCTTCTTGTAAAGAGACGATCTCCATCTTGCAGCCATATTTCTTAGCGATGTAAGTTACGATTTCGATATCTTCTTCTGCCGGGCAATCAATCCAGTTAGGATCGTCTTTCATACCTATTTCGATATAAAAGAGATGAGGATCATAACCCATTTCTTTAATCAGAGGAATGGTTACTGAACTATCAACACCACCGGAAACTAATGATGCTATTTTCATTTATTCTCTGTTCGAAGATTTATGATATGACATCTTGTTGTTACATTAACTTTTGATAGGCTTTCCACCACCGGTCAGGCACTTCTGATTTTACTGCTTTCAGATAGTCGTTGTAACTACATGGTATCATCACGTGTCGGCTTAATGTGTCGGCTTTGTCGTTACTAACAGGCAATTGCATCCACCAACGATCGGTAAGCTTACTTTTATAAAAAATCATATCATTATTTAAACCGGGTTGTGTTGCAGTATATTTAATAAAGCCTTCGGATTTTTCGGTTGGGAAATCATTGGAGCGTAGAGTGAAACCTTCGAGGAAATACCAGATCAGTTGTGCTACCAAATGTACCGTTTGTCCGTTATGATCTAAAAGAGGATTTGTTTCGAAAAATCCGATACAGGATAACCTTTCTGCTAATCCTGCATATCTCATTAATTGACAGGCTTCATCACCAAAAAAACCGTTGGGCGAGGCATTACCATTTCCAGGCGCATCCGATTGCCTTATAGCTGAAATGTCGAAAGTGAGCATGTCAGCATTACGAAGGATCGGTTCGGCCTCGGGAAGATCGCTTCGTACAGAGCCAAGCCTGTAAGCATCAAAAAAGAGATTATCCAATAGCTTCAAATCATCTTGATTAACAAAATGTGTTTGATATCCAATGTTAGCATAGTTAAATAAAAAACTTGGATTCCGCATTATTATATGTGATAGATAAGATTGAGAATCCGGTTCTTCCGTGTTTAATACTTGATTAAAACGAGAATCAATGGCTACCAAATTGATTATTCTTTCAAGAGACTCGAAAGCAAGATATATAGGATAGGTGAGATCCTGCCCTCCACCAATGACAATAGGAATAACATCTTCTAATAATAATTCAGCAACTACGGCTTTTAATGCAAAATATGTGTCGCTCAAATGTGCGCCTTGTTTAATGTTACCCAGATCAACAATTTTAAGGTTTTTGTGGACAGGTGTCAAGTTGTAAAGGTATTTTCTTATCTGATTTGGCGCCATTTCGCAGCCCTCATTATTTAGGGCGTGTCGCGCTTCATTTACACCAATAAGCGCAATATCAGCGCTCCTTAGCTCATCATCCATACTGTAGGGTTGTAGCTGTACAATATGGTTACCAAGCAATTTATTATCTTCTACTCCAGAAATAAAGCCAAGCTTTTCGGCATCAAATTTTTCAAGAAAAACAGAAGCTTTCATGATCGGGCATGATTATTTTTTTTTCGGTTTAGCAGTTTTAGTGGATTTGGTGTCTGCTTTTTTAATTATTTCTTTACACTCTTCCAATGTTAAGGATTTTGCATCTCTGTTTTTGGGTATTTTATAGTTTTTCTTGTTAAAACTGATATATGGCCCCCAGCGGCCATTTAGTACTTGTATTAAAGGTTCTTCAGGAAAAACGTTGATTATTTTTTCTCTCTCTTGTTTTCTCTTTTTCTCTATGATATCTATTGCTGTATTAGCTTCTATCGAAAAGGGATCAAGCGTTTTGCCTATTGAATAAAACTTTGATTTATGACGGATGTAAGGCCCGAATCGGCCTATGGAAACTATCATCTCTTCTTCTTCGTAATTACCTAAGGAGCGAGGGAGTTTAAAAAGATCAAGCGCCTCTTCAAGGGAAATAGTTTCTAAAGATTGTCCTTTTTTAAGTGCAGCGAAACGTGGTTTTTCTTCACTTTCAGTACTGCCAATCTGAATAATTGGACCAAAACGACCAATTTTAGCAAATACATTTTTCCCCGATTCAGGATCTATTCCAATTAATCGTTCACCACTGAATTTTTCACCTTTTTCAATTGTAGTCGTAACATGATCATGAAATGGCTGATAAAAACTATCTATCATTTTATTCCATACTTTCTGCCCCATTGCTATTTCATCAAACTCTTTCTCAACTCGGGCAGTAAATTGGTAGTCCATGATGTTGTTAAAATGTTTGAGAAGGAATTTTGTTGTTACTGTTCCAATGTCGGTTGGGATAAGTTTTCCTTTTGTTAGTCCTATTTTTTCACTTTTAAACGACTCTTTGATTTTTTGAGATTTCAGTGTCAATAATTTATAATTGCGTGATTCGCCGTTACCTTCATCTCTTATAATGTAATCTCTTTTTTGAATGGTTGAGATTATTGGTGCGTATGTTGACGGCCTACCGATGCCAAGCTCTTCTAATTTTTTAACTAATGTAGCTTCGCTATAACGGTGTGGCGGCTGGGTGAAACGTTCGGTGGCGTCCATCTGAATCAAATCAAGTATCTGATTTGCTTTGAGTGGTGGTAACATTCCTTTTTTACCTTCCGAGTCTTCGTCGTCGGAGGTGTCAAGATAGACTTTAAGGAACCCATCAAAAAGTACCACTTCACCTTTGGCTACAAAATATTCTGGTGTGGTGGAAATAGCAATATTAACAGTGGTACGTTCGAGTTTGGCATCGCTCATTTGTGATGCGACGGCTCTTTTCCAAATCAGGCTATATAGTTTTTGTTCATCCGGCGTTCCTTCGATAGTGTGACGTTCGAAATAGGAGGGTCTGATAGCTTCGTGTGCCTCTTGGGCGCCTTTTGTTTTTGTAGAATATTTGCGCGAGCGGTGGTAATTATCACCATAATGTTCAACGATTTCTTTTTTCGCCATGCTAAGCGCCAGATCAGATAGGTTTACCGAGTCGGTTCTCATGTAAGTTATCCACCCTGATTCATAAAGGTTTTGAGCTATTTGCATCGTTTTAGTAACTCTAAAGCCTAAAATCCGGCTTGCCTCCTGTTGGAGGGTAGAGGTGGTAAACGGCGGCGCCGGCGATTTTGAAAAAGGCTTAGTCTCTATATCGCTAACAGTAAATTCAGCGCCAATACATTTCTCAAGAAACCTTCTTGCTTCGGTTTCATTTTTAAAGCGCTGTGGTATTTCTGCACGAAGGATTGAATTTTTTTTGGAATCTTGAACATCAAATTCCGCTGTAATGCGATAATACGGAGTAATATTGAATGTTTTTATCTCTTCTTCCCGTTCTACAATTAGTCTTACGGCAACCGATTGAACGCGTCCTGCTGAAAGTGCCGGTTTTACTTTGCGCCACAGCAAGGGCGAAAGCTCAAACCCAACTAAACGGTCGAGGACCCTACGGGCTTGTTGGGCATTCACTAAATCAATATCAATAGAGCGGGGATTTTTAAGAGCCTTATCAATAGCGGTCTTAGTGATTTCGTGGAAAGCAATTCTTTTTGTTTTGTTTTCATCAAGTTTCAACGTTTCGAAGAGGTGCCATGAGATTGCTTCCCCCTCACGGTCTTCGTCAGTGGCAAGCCATACATAATCTGCTTTGTTGGCAAGCTTTTTCAGTTCGGCGATGATGTTTTTTTTATCTTCAGCTATTTCATAATTGGGTTTAAATCCGTTTGCTACATCAACGCCAAGTTGTTTTTTTGAGAGGTCGCGAATATGTCCGAAGCTTGATTTTACAATATAATCCTTGCCGAGAAATCGTTCAATAGTTTTTGCCTTTGCTGGTGACTCGACAATTACAAGATTTTTTGCCATAATGAAAAATTCAATTTTGGTTTTAATTTAATAAAAATAATTTTAAGTCAGTGTTTAGATATCTGGTTTAAACATTGGAAAGCATCGTACGGAGCCTGTCAAATTTCTGTTGATAATCGCTCATTGAATGTTTTATTACTTCATGTGCTTCTTCAATATCGTAAGTATGTGTTATTTCGGCGTCTCGTGAGCTGCCAGGGAGAACTTTGTATGTCAGAAAATAGTGTTTTAACCTATCAATAATTATTATCGAACAGTCGGACATACTTTTATAATTGCCGTAAACAGCATCATTAGCAAGTACCGCTACAATTTTATCGTCTGCCTGATTGCCGTCAATCATTCTAAATCCGCCAATAGGCCGTGCTTTTACAAGGATATCGCCATGTGCGATAGTTTTTTCTGTTAGGATGCAAATATCTAAAGGGTCGAAATCTCCAACAATATTTTTTTTACCGCTTTTTTCCATACAATAGTTGGCTACTTTGTCGGCACAAAATGTTTGTGGTATAAAACCATAAAGCGCCGGTATTACATTGGAGAATTTTTGAGGTCTGTCAATTTTAAGGTAGCCCGTTTCTTTGTCAATTTCATATTTTACTGTGTCGGTAGGTACCATCTCTACAAAGCATGTTATCGTTTCGGGTGCATCAGGCCCTATGTCAACACCATGCCAAGGATGCGATTTATATCGTAGTCCCATCAATTTTCCGATAGGGTCCATAAGTTTGTTGCTCATAAGTCGTGAGATTTGAAAAAGGCTGCGAAAATAATCAATAAATTCTGCTCATACCGAAAATGGACGTAGATGATCATAGGACAAATTGATTGGTAATAAAAAAAATTAACCCCAAATTAATTGAAAAAATGTCCTATGAGCTGATCTTTTGATTTTAAAAAATCTCAGACAATAAATTCAGAAGATTTATATTAACTACTTTTACAGCCAGATTTTGAATAAAAATAAATAATTAACAGGATGAATAAAATTGAAACAGGAGTAGCAAAAAAATCTGTTAAAGCGGAAGATACCACTAAGCAACAAACTAATGTTGATGTCAATAAAGATTTTCTTTTTCAAAAAGAAAATTACCGGCTTCTCTTCATTAGTCTTGGATTCATAGTGGTTGGTTTTATTTTGATGGTAGGTGGTCGTAGCGACAGCACCGATTTTTTTAATTACGAAATGTTTAATTTTCAAAGGTTAACGCTCTCACCTATTTTGCTTATCATTGGTTATGCGCTTGGCATCTTTGCTATTATGAAGAAGCCAAAGAAATCTGATAATCAGAAATAGACTACTTTACAAAATGAATTGGCTTGAAGCGTTGATATTAGGTATAATACAGGGATTAACTGAGTTTCTTCCTGTTAGTAGTAGTGGTCACCTTGAGATTGGTAAAGTGATCTTAGGTGTAGAAGCTGAACGAAGTCTCATTTTTACTGTGTTAGTACACGGTGCAACAGTGATGAGCACAATAGTAATTTTTTGGCGCGACATTTTACTGCTGATCAGAGGATTGTTTTCTTTTCGGTGGAATGAAGAGACGAAATTTATTTTTAAGATCATCATTTCGATGATCCCCGTAGCTATTGTAGGTCTGTTTTTTAAAGAAGAGGTCGAGCTTTTTTTTACCGGTAATCTTATTTTGGTTGGCTCAATGTTATTACTAACCGCTACACTTTTGCTTTTTACTCGTTTTAAAAAGTCTAACGAACGTTCTATTGGTTTTCTTGATTCATTTGTTATTGGATTAGCTCAGGCCGTGGCGGTAATACCTGGGATATCAAGATCGGGCAGTACGATTTCTGCAGGATTGATGTTGGGTAACAAACGTGCCGAAGTAGCAAAGTTTTCGTTCCTAATGGTTTTAATCCCAATTATTGGCGCTAACTTAAAAGATTTGTTGGATGGTGAATTTGTGTCCGAAGGTTCAATTGGCATCATTCCCTTGATTGTAGGGTTTGTGGCTGCATTTGTTACCGGCTTGCTGGCGTGCAAATGGATGATTGGTATTTTAAAAAAGGGTAAGTTGATTTACTTTTCCATATATTGTTATATTGTTGGCTCAATAGCTATTTTATCAGGTATCTTCACATGATTTCAAAACTCTCATTGACTATTATTCCA
>JAAYWF010000141.1 GCA_012516825.1 Lentimicrobium sp.
ACCATATTTTTTTCCTATAACTGAAAACAGAACCTGCGGAATTTCCCAAACCGGCTGTTTAACCCCGTCAATTAGAGGCTGATGAATTTCCTGTGGAAAATTTTTGATTCCATAAAGGAAAGTTTTTCCTGGGAAAACAGAAGAGGAGTATTTTATTCCTCGCTCATTAAGAATATTATAAAACCAAGGCAGAATTTCTTGGTTTACTGACCAAGAGGGGGCTCTGTAACCAATAATCTGCTCGCCGATTATTTGTTCTAAAATATCGCAGGATTTATGAAGATCAAGTATGAACTGGTCAGGTGTCATTTTATTTATCATTTTGTGATTATAGCTGTGGGAAGCTACTTCATGCCCTTCACTATGTATTTTTTTTATTATGTTTGGTTTATTCCGAGCTATATCACCAACAATAAAACAAGTTGATTTTATTTTATTTTCTGCACAAATTTCAAGGAGCTTGTCCATATTTTTTTCGAGATGGGTACCCGAATCATTATAAAGACTTAGGTTTACGGATTTATAGTTTACCGCATACCACTCCTCAACGTCAAAAGTGAGAAAATTGACATCGTTATGTTCAACACTACTTTTACTTTTCATGATTTAGGTTTAATTTTTAACCACAAGAAATACCCCTAAAATGATCAGCAGAACGCCGGCTATACGCACGATCGAGATTTGCTCGTGAAAAATGAAATAACCGGCAAGTAAAGAGTATATGAATGCCACACTTGTAATAGGTACGATCAGGCTGATTTCAAATTTGGAAATCAGCCACATGAAAAAAACTGTAGCAAGGGCATAAACCATAAACCCTGAAAATACCCATCCATTGAAGACAATTCGAAAGATGTTTGCAAACAGAGGCTCCCCAGGTAGGTGAAATCCACCTGCTTTTTGAATTCCTATTTTCCAAAGCACTTGTCCTGTGGTGATAAGCAGTGTGGTTGATATGGATAATAAAACTACTTTTAACATGTATTTTTGGGTGTTGAGTTAATATCTATGTTGATAGCGGCTATTAAGAACTGCGTTCCAAGTATTAGCGGGAGTACCGAAAGCATGATAGTACCTGTAGGAGTAGCTACACCGTTGATTGTATTTTCCAACCACTTAAACAATCCGTAAAAGAGCCCCCAGAGCAACATCGGTAGTCCGGTAAGCACGTAAACCGAGGCCATATTAAAATCATAAATCAGATATTTCAGAATAAAACGCTTGATTAATCCTTTAACTAAAAGATAAGGAAACCTGAATATCGTGTTTCTGATACTTAAATTACTTTTTTCATCTCCATATCGAGCAGGGATTGGGATATCTTTTACTACTGTATTTTGGATATTAAGCCTAATGAGCATATCTGTTTCAAAGAAGTAACGGTTTGAGATTTTGTCAAGATTTATCTTTTGCAAAGTCTCTTTTTTTATGGCGGTATAACCATTAGTTGGGTCCATCATATTCCAGTACCCTGAGCACGCTTTTACCAAAAATGAGAGAATGCTGTTGCCAAAAAGTCTGAAGCCGGGCATGGAGCGTAATGCTTTAAAATCAACAAATCTGTTTCCTTTGGAATAGCCGGCTTTTCCATCTACCACAGGGCGTATCAAGTCGGGTAGGTAAGCAGGGTCCATTTGATCGTCGCTATCCATTTTAACTATAATGTCGCAGTCAAGTTCAAGCGCTTTTTTGTAACCACTAATAGTTGCGCCCCCAACACCTTTATTTTGTTGATGCCAAATAGTTAAAATACGTGAGTCGGTTTTTTGCATTTCTACAGCAATTTCACCCGACTTTTGAGGGCAACAATCATCCACAACAATAATATAATCAACTATTGGTGGGAGGCCGTTGATCACATCTTTTAAATGTGCGGCAGCCTTAAAGGTGGGTATGACAACAGCTAATTTTTTATTTTCAAACATTAGGTATAGTTGTTCTATTGATGATTAGTAAATTGTAAGTTTAATTTTCTCCTTCGTATTTATATATACCTTTGCGTGCAAGATTGTAATCAGGATTTTTCAAAAGGTGTTGGAAATTTTTCGATGGGCTGATTCGCCAGAAAGAATCAATATAGGCCTCTTTGGTCATCGAAACCCAATGAATTGAACCGTAATGATATTGAAAGTGATGATGAATACTTTTAGCAGTGGTAAGGGCAAAAATGAAAATCAAAATATACTTTGTAACTCTTTTTCTCTCTGAAATCCAGGTTAGCATAGCCGCTAAAGGTATAGCCATTACGCCGTACATATCAATATAGGCTCTTAATCCGAATCCGCCTCCATACCACCAATCCCACCACGAAGAGATAACGTAAATATTGATAATGGTAAATGTAAGTATAGGAATGAAAAGCTTCGGGTAACTTTTTCGTAAAACTACAATTCCTGTCAGTGCAAAAATCATGATAGGAGTATAGAGTAGCCAGCCTTTGCGCCATGAAAAAAGAGTATTCCAAATTTGGGGATTAGCAAAAAAGAACCCTTGGTCGTCAGGATATGAATAATAAAAATAATGCCCTGTCTGGAGCTTCCAATAGAGCATTTGAGGTGTCCAAACCAGTACAAAACTGATAATCATGATTAACAATAAATGCCATTTTTGTAAAAAAAGAATCAATCTTTTTTTGATGTCATTCCAGTTGCCGGTTTTCCAAAGAGCAAAGATTATAAGAACTATAATATTAGTTGGTCGAATTAGGGTAATTAGTCCGGATAGTAGTCCGATGTAAACGGAACGTTTTAATGTGATTTGTTCATGCCATTTGTTGGTGTGATATAGGAAAACTGAAATAAGTGCAAAGTTGTAAACATGCGACATTGCCGATTCTACTACTGTGTACCATAGCATATTTGTTGCCAATGGAATGATTAGTAACACAATGGCTACAACCCATTCGGGAAAAAAGTTTAGCAATAGCCTGCGTAGATAAACCAATCCTATTACAAGGAAAGTGAAAGAAGATAATATTAGCGCTAACCTGTATGGTAGGCTGTATCCATCGGCTGGATAAGCGCCGGTAGTAGCATAGATATGAGCTGTAAGGAAAAAAGGAAAATAGAGGGATGCCATTCCCATAGAGGACGTGAACACTTTTTTGCCTTCATCAGTTATTTTTGGCCAAAGAATAAACTGATTATTGTATGATGTGCCTTCGATGAAGGAAAGTGTTAAATCATGGTGGATAAATGTTGCGGGTAAATAGGCATAAAAAGCGTAAATATCATGGATAATCACCTTTTCATCGTATTTCCAACGACCAAGGTTATTTATAGTTCCTGCCACTATTAAAACAACTAAAATAATAGCAAGCCTTGAAATGGATGGCTTTTTTAGCTTCATTGTTTTTTTTTGACAAAGATAAGATTTAATGGAGTTTTCAATGAATTGATAAGAAATTATGTGAGATATTAATGTGTTGCGTAAACTTGAGAGTATTTAGTTACTTTTACAGCGCGGTTAGGTATCTATGTTGAATGAATCAGGCTTTCAGTGTATTATTGTTTTAATGCAGATTAATCATTTGATAATACTTAATCGGGGTTGTCTTCATAAAATCAATAGTTTA
>JAAYWF010000142.1 GCA_012516825.1 Lentimicrobium sp.
AAGCCATTACTGCTCCCTGCAAATCGAAACCATGCGATTTTGCCTTTTCTATAGCATGTTTAACAGCATCAATGCGCGATGTCTGGCCGATACCGCTACCAAGGAGCTGTTTGTTTTTAGCCAACACTATGGCATTAGATCTCGTGTGTTTTACAATTTTGTTGGCAAACAAAAGATCTTCAATCTCTTCGGATGAGGCTTTGCTCTTGGTTACGAAATCTAACTTTATCTTGTCCTCTTCAACTAAGTCTTTATCCTGAACCAGTACACCGTTTAGCGCAGATTTGAATTGTAACTTTGGCAGCGCAAAAACTTTTTGACGCAAGATGATTCGGTTTTTCTTTTGTTTGAGAAGTTTTAAGGATTTTTGCTCAAAATCTGGGGCAATGATAACTTCGAAAAACAACTTATTTATTTCTAATGCTGTATGGTAATCAACTGCTCTATTTGTAATAATAACGCCTCCGAATGCTGATAGTGGATCGCTTTCTAATGCAGCTCCCCATGCTTCGGTCAATGATTGCCGGCAAGCAAGCCCACAGGCATTATTATGCTTGATAATAGCCACCAAAACTTCGTCAAATTCGTTGGCAAGCTGGATAGCAGCTTCAATATCATTCAGGTTGTTGTAGGAAATGGCTTTTCCGTTCAATTGATCAAAAAGTTCGGTAATATTGCCAAAATAGACTCCTTCCTGATGAGGATTTTCACCGTAACGGAGATGACTTACATCGGTAATACTCTGTTTGAATACCTGCAGCTTTACCTCGCGATTGAACCAGTTAAAAATAGCAGTGTCGTAATGTGAAGAGATATTGAAAGCACAGGCAGCAAAAAATTTTCGCTCTTCAATAGTAAATCTACCATCGTTGTTTGAATAAATCTCAAGAAAATGGGAATAATATTTTACAGATGGTACCACAACCACATCTTTATAATTTTTAGCTGCTGCCCTTATAAGACTGATTCCTCCAATATCAATCATTTCGTTGATCTTTTGCTCTATTTGAGTGTTAATTAGGGTGGTTTCAAAAGGGTAAAGGTCAACGATTACGAGATCAATCGTAGGTATTTTGTATTGTTCCAATTCATGCTGGTCGTCCTGATTGTCGCGTCGCGATAAAATACCGCCAAAAATAAGTGGATGCAATGTTTTAACTCTACCGCCTAAAATAGAGGGATAGGTGGTAATCTCTTCAACTTTTTTACATGAAAAACCTTTTTTAGTCAGGTAATCATATGTTCCGCCAGTAGAGATTATTTCAACATCATTTTTTAATAAAGCTTTAACAATGGTATTAATACCGGTTTTGTCATAAACGGATATTAATGCGCTCGATATTTTTTTTGATGTTAAATTGTTCACAGCTTCAGTTGATTAGCTTATTCTAAGAAAAAAGATTATGTCGCAAAAGTACTGAAAAAAGGTAAAAGATTATTTTTTTTGTCATTTAGATCCGAATATATTAATAGAAAAAATTTTAGGGCCTAACTATTGAGTTTAGAAGTCTAATCCTGATTATTAAAACATCTGGGCTGATCCAAGAATTATCCAAAAACTGCAAAGATCAAATACCGAAACTAAAGAAATCACTATTTTTGCAGTCTATTATTTGAATAACAAGTAAAACTTAAACATTTTAAATCACGTTACAATGTACGGAAAAATTAAAGATCATCTTCAGAAAGAACTGGCTGCTATTCAGGAGGCTGGATTATTTAAACATGAAAGAATAATCGTTTCGCCACAACAGGCCGAAATAAAACTTGACAGCGGACAGACAGTATTAAACTTTTGTGCCAACAATTATCTTGGATTATCCAACCATCCTGCACTGATACAAGCAGCTAAAGAGGCGCTTGATACGCATGGATATGGTATGTCGTCGGTACGTTTTATTTGTGGAACTACTGATTTGCATAAGACTCTTGAGCGGAAAATAGCTGAATTTTTTGGCACCGATGACACTATTTTATATGCAGCTTGCTTCGATGCTAATGGAGGCGTTTTTGAACCCCTGCTTGGAGAGGAAGATGCTATCATCTCCGATTCGCTCAATCATGCATCAATCATTGATGGTGTAAGACTTTGCAAAGCCAAACGATTCCGCTATCAGAATGCTGATGTTAAAGACCTGGAAGCGCAATTGATTGCTGCACAGGATTGCCGTTTCAGAATAGTTGTTACCGATGGCGTTTTCTCTATGGATGGCAATGTGGCGCCAATGGATAAAATCGTTGAACTTTGTAAAAAATATGATGCATTGGTTATGGTTGACGAGTGTCATTCGGCTGGCGTTGTAGGCGAAACAGGCCGTGGTGTAACTGAGTTGTTTAATATTCGTGGCGAAGTGGATATAATTACAGGAACACTTGGGAAAGCGTTTGGAGGAGCTATTGGCGGATTTACCACCGGTAAAAAGGAGATTATCGAAATCCTGCGCCAACGCTCAAGGCCTTACTTGTTTTCCAATTCATTACCACCGAATGTTGTGAATGCCGGTATTAAGATGTTTGATATGATGTCGGAAACGCATGAGCTGCAAGATAAGCTTCACGATAATACAGAGTATTTTATGTCGAAAATGACTGCAGCAGGCTTCGATATCAAACCTACAAAATCAGCTATCTGTGCTATTATGCTTTATGATGCAAAACTTTCGCAAGTAATGGCTTCCAGATTGCTTGAAGAAGGAATTTACGTCATAGGTTTCTATTATCCAGTAGTACCGAAAGGACTTGCACGTATTAGGGTACAGCTATCGGCAGGCCACGAACGCAAACACCTTGATAAAGCTATTAATGCATTTATTAAAGTTGGGAAAGAGTTAGGGGTAATTAAATAAGATTGGTAGCAGGATTTTAACAAAAAAGGCAGCCTTAAAATTAAGATTGCCTTTTAAATTCCGAGAAAAATAGAAGAGCCACAGATTTTCTCAAAGTCTGTGGCTCAATTTTTACAATCAAATCAATCCATTAACTACTTTATTTGTAACCATGAAAAAAAACTACTCTTAAAAAGATATAAAGGTTTGTTTAATAATACTTTCTGCTGCAATGAGTAAAATAAAAAAGGTTGCTAACAATATGTAAAATGATAGTTTTGAGTTTATTTTAAACTTATCATTTTTACCAATGGCTAAAATCAAATTTTTGATGGTTGACATACAATTGATTTATTATTTGATAATGCTTAGATGATTCGTTTTAAAAATTGGTTGCGTATAGTTCATCAAAGGATTTTTTATTGCTGCGAAAAATTTGGAAATATAGAGTTACGCAACCAAAATTTTTATTAGTACGTCTAATATAAGTCTTTGACAAGCGTTCTTTGAATGTTTTGACTTATTTTGGCCATTTCAAAAATAGGATTCAATATTGGATCAACAAAAAGTAATAGAGGGTTGCATTAAGGGCATAGCTAAAGCACAACAGGAGCTTTTCAATCATTTTGCCAACGAGATGTTTGGGGTCTGTATTTATTACTCCTCAAATCGAGTTGATGCAGAAGATACTTTGCATGAAGGTTTTCTTAAAGTGTTTCAGAACATTAAGTCATTCAAAGGAAAAGGCTCATTAAAGGGATGGATAAGGCGAATTATGATTAACACTGCCCTTGAAAAATATAGAAAGAAAAGCCCATTATATCTTCTTGATGATCAATATATTGAATCGGCAAATGATATTAATAGAGATGATATTGTAAGTAACATTACTGCCGACGATCTCATAGGATTAATACAGGAACTTACACCACAATACAGAGCAGTTTTTAACCTTTATGCTTTAGAAGGCCTTACGCATAAAGAAATTGCCGAAAAATTGAATATATCTGAAGGCACATCAAAGTCAAACCTTTCGCGTGCACGCACAATACTTCAGCAAAAAGTCAAAGCACATTTTTACGTTTCATCAAAAAATATAAATGCCTGACAGAAATTTAAATATTGACAAGTTATTTAAGGATTACCTGAAAAATTATCAGACTCAGGCGCCCGAAGGCGCATGGGAACGGATTCAGGCTGATCTGAAAAAAGAACGCAGAGTTGCCCCCATTTGGCTATGGCGGGCTGCTGCTGCACTTATCTTGTTGATTATGACCTTTGCTGCAGGATACTTTTTATCACAATACCAAAGAGATAACACAACACTGCCAATCGCCGAAAAACATACACCGGCAAGTATTGAAACACCTGCTTCGAAAACCGAAGTTCGAAAGGTTGAAAAGATATATCCGGTCGAACAAGTAACTTTAACATCCGAAGAAAAAGATAAAAAACAAGTTGATACTCATGTAAAACAGCCTGCGGTAACTACTAAAGAAGATGTAAAATCCGATCTGATACCTGAAACAATTCTCCCGGAAGAGGATGTTGCCTTGGATTTGTTACCGGTCTTAGATGGTAAAGTGAGTGATGAACTTATCGAAGATATGGCCGAAACAATTAAAGAGCCTCTTTACGGGGAAAAGGAAATTTTCGATAGAATAGAATACGATGCCCATTACATCAGGGATTTGCTCGATCAGGAAGAATATACTGATGTTTTGGCTCAAAAGGAAAAAAAATCTTCCTCAGGAAACTGGGGTATTGGCCCTCGGCTTGCTCCGGTTTATTCCTATCGTTTGCTTGGCTCAAATGCTTCAGGTGAATCTGACAAATCATACTTCAACGATGTTGAAAATAGCATAATGAATTTTGGTGCGGCTATAAGCCTTAGCTATTCATTTAATAATAAGTGGAGCCTTAAAACTGGAATGTATGTATCGCGCATAGGGCAGGAAAATAAACAGGTATTAGCGATAGTTGATGAGGGAAGATCAGGCATGTTTAAATTGTCAACTTCGTCCGGAGCGGTTTTTATTAATCCAAAGAAATTCGAATCGGTAATGATCCAACAGCAGGTCTCTTCAAAAGATACTGTTTCGGGAGGCTATTTGGTAAATGGCTCATTTATTCAAAACCTCGACTATTTTGAAGTGCCGATTGTGATGCAATATAAAGTAGTGGATCAACGATTTGCAGTAAATATTCTCGGCGGACTTAGCCCGGGAATATTAGTAAACAATCGCTCTTATTTCGAAAGCGGAAAGGATAAACTACAAACCGGAATAGTTGAAAATGTTGCTCCGGCAGTTCTTAATAGCTTGATAGGCGTCGGTTTTGATTACGCGATTTCTAAAAATGTTTATCTTAATATGGAACCTTCGTTCAGGTATTCAATAAGCTCTATTAACGCCGGCAATGATTTGCGAAACCACCCATATTCCATCTCGTGGCTTACCGGGATCACCTACAAATTTTACTAATTGTTGACCCTTTCATCACTTTTTGCTCCTCTTTTTTTAGTATAACCCTTTCACTTTTGGCTTTGCAGCAATAAAATCCTTTAGATAAAAAGGCTCGAAGTAAGCTATATCTTCAAAGGCATTTTTATTGTATTTTTTCAATGCAATCTCTACCATAAAGCTTGCGGAAGGTAAAAAATCATCTAAAAAGATGGCGTTAGGTTTTTGTTTAAAAAAGCTTTTGCATTTCGTAGCGCCATCTCCTGAAAAAATAACATGCCCCAATTTTAACTCTTCCGAAAATGAATTTTCAGTAATAATTTCCGCCTTCGTTTCTCTTACCTGCCGAATGTTAATATCGAATAATGCCGAATAGACTTCCATCCTTCGGGCATCAATCATGGGGCAGAAAAGAGTGTTTTCAGAGTATTCCGGATTGTTTTTGATATGATTCCTGCTTCCATAGGCTAAGGCCTGCAAAGTACTTATAGCTATCAATGGCTTATCCAGTGCATAACATAGGCCTTTTGCCGTTGATACGCCAATACGTAATCCGGTGTAGGAGCCCGGCCCCATGCTTACCGCTACAGCATCCAGCATTGAAGGTATTGCGCCTGCCTCTATCAAAAGCTTCTCGATCATCGCGGTGATAATCTCTGCATGAGCATTTTTCTCTTTACTTTGCTCCAATAAAGTCCTGTTTCCATCAAATAGAGCTACAGAGCAATATTGAGTAGCAGTTTCGATATTCAGGATAAGGGGCATAGAACGGAAACTAAAAACAGACTGTTAAGCTTATGATTCAAAAGCAGAGTTATTATCAAAAGTACATACTAAATTACGGTCGCCATAGGCTTCGTCAATCCGTGTTACTGGTGTCCAATATTTATCAGCTTTGCTGCAATCTATGGGAAATGCTGCCTTTGTTCGTGAATAGGGTAGGGTCCATTCATCGGAAATAACCATACAAAGGGTATGAGGTGCGTTTTTCAAAAGATTGTTTGTTTTATCTGCATTACCGTTTTCAATTTCTAATATCTCTTTTTTTATGGAAATCATTGCATCTACAAATCGCTTCAATTCTGTAAGCGGTTCGCTTTCAGTAGGCTCAACCATAAGAGTACCGTGTACTGGGAATGCTACTGTGGGTGCATGGAAGCCATAATCCATAAGCCTTTTGGCTATGTCAATCACAGTTATACCAGCAGTTTTGTTAAAATCGTTACAATCAATGATCATCTCATGTCCGACACGGTCATTTTTCCCGGTATAAAGAATTTTGTAATGGTCATTCAGGGCATTTTTCAGGTAATTAGCGCTTAGGATTGCTATTTTGGTTGCAAGAGTTAAGCCTTTACCCCCCATCAGTTTTATATAACCGTAGGATATTGGTAGGATCATCGCACTGCCAAAGGGAGCTGAGGAGACAGCAGTTGTGGCATCTTTACCGCCGGTTTTTACCAGTTTATGGCCTGGCAGATAAGGCGCCAGATGGCTTGCTACACCGATAGGCCCAACGCCGGGGCCGCCACCGCCGTGGGGTATGGCAAAAGTTTTATGTAGATTTAAATGACAAACATCTGCGCCGATAAAACCAGGATTAGTAAGGCCTACCTGTGCATTCATATTTGCTCCATCCATGTAAACCTGCCCGCCATTTTGATGGATAATATTGATTATATCCAAAACATCTTGTTCAAAGATGCCATGCGTTGAAGGATATGTAATCATCAGAGTCGCTAAATTGTCTTTGTGTTTTTCGGCCTTTTCGCGCAAGTCGTTTACATCAATATTTCCATTAGAATCCGATTTTACAACGACAACCTCCATGCCTGCCATCACAGCGCTTGCCGGGTTGGTGCCGTGTGCCGAAGCGGGGATCAGGCATATATTGCGATGTCCCTGACCCGTTTTTATCAGATATTCACGAATCACTAAAAGACCTGCATATTCACCGGCAGCGCCTGAATTGGGCTGAAAAGAGACTGCAGCAAAACCGGTTATTTCACATAGATCTTTTTCAAAATCCTTAATCAGTTCAAGGTATCCTTCAGCCTGATCTTCCGGAACGAATGGATGCATATTGTTAAATTCAGGCCACGATAGCGAAAACATCTCGGCAGCAGCATTGAGTTTCATTGTGCACGACCCAAGTGGAATCATTGTACGGTTGAGCGCCAGATCGCGATTTTCAAGCCTCTTTAAATAGCGCATCATCTCAGTTTCGGAATGATAGCTGTTAAATACCGGATCAGTAAGGTAAGGGGTGCTTCTGATCAGGTTTTCAGGAAGTTGTATTTTATCGGAAAACTCAAAAGAGATCAACGGTTTACCTAATGCCTCAGCAAAAATCTCAACAATTTTCTTTACATCTGTTTCGCTTGTGGTTTCATCTAAGCTTATCCCTATCAACGTATTGTCGTATCTGAAATTAACCTGATTTTTAAGTGCAATCCTTCTCGTTTTTTCAACCACCTCTACATTTGAAGTTTCAAAAGTGAGAGTGTCGAAAAAGAATTTATTTATCCTCTTAAGTCCAAGTTTTTCAAGCTGTTCAGCAAGGTTTGCCGTAAGTTTGTGTATTTGTTCAGCTATTGATTTTATACCATTTGGGCCGTGATAGGCTCCGTAAATTCCAGCCATTATTGCGAGCAAGGCTTGTGCTGTGCAGATGTTTGAAGTCGCACGTTCGCGTTTGATGTGTTGTTCGCGGGTTTGTAATGCCATTCGTAAAGCCGGCTGCCCGTTAGCATCAACAGAAACGCCGATAATCCTTCCAGGGATGTTTCTTTTAAACTCTTCTTTGGTGGAAAAGAATGCTGCATGTGGTCCGCCAAATCCCATTGGAGTTCCAAAACGCTGACTTGATCCAAGAACAATATCGGCGCCCCATTCGCCGGGAGGAGTGAGCAGGCTGAGGCTGAGCAGGTCGGCGGCAACAGCTACCATCGCACCGATAGAATGTGCTTTTTCAGTAAATTTCGAGTAATCATAAATTTCACCATGCTGATCAGGATATTGAACAATTGCTCCAAAGACATCTTTAGTAAACTCAAAAGACTCATGGTCGCCAATGATTAATTTTATGTTCAATGGTTTTGAACGGGTTTTAAGAACTTCAATCGAATGAGGGAATAGATTTTTGCTGACAAAAAATTTGTTTGCACCTGATTTTACTGCTTCGCGAGAACGTGAGTTGAAAGCCATTATCATTGCTTCGGCAGCAGCGGTACCTTCATCGAGTAACGAAGCGTTTGCAATGGGCAGGCCGGTAAGATCGGCAATCATAGTTTGAAATATGAGAAGAGCCTCAAGCCTGCCTTGTGAAATCTCAGCCTGATAAGGTGTATAGGCAGTGTACCAACCGGGGTTTTCAAGAATATTACGCTGAATGACCCCTGGAACAATTGTGTTGTAATAACCAAGACCGATGTATGTCTTGAATAGTTTGTTCTTTGCTCCCAACGATTTTAAATGCGCCAGATACTCATATTCATTGATCCCATCTGGAAGATTTAAAGGATGTTGCAACCTGATCTTTTCAGGGATAGTTTCATCAATAAGTTGATCTAATGTGGCAGCGCCAACCATCTTCAGCATTTCTGGATATTCACTTTCCGAAATTCCATTATGACGTCTTATAAAATTGTTAGTGAGCATGTTAAGTTTAGAATTTAAATTTATTATTAACTTTTTAGAAATCAAGTGCAAAGGTACAATTCTTTGGGTGATTTTTTCATTTTTTTTATCTGTGTAAAGATGTGTTAAATGCAGTAGCGTTTTCAATATCCTCCGTCTTCTTGGATATTTTGCAAAAATCGGCCGCTTTTTATGCCTGTTGAGTTTGGTAAGTGTCTTTGTGTCTTAATAAAAAAGATATCAAACGTGAATAATATCTTAATGATTTGATTGTTTAAAAATAAAAAATATGAAATCAAAAATCATAGCGATAGTTTTACCGACATTGCTCGGTGTTTTGGCAGTGATTGGACTATTAATATTGTTTAATCTTATTGTGTGCAATGGAGATGGTTTCAATTCACCCGACAACGGTTTTTTTACGCTAATTGTACCGGTAACAACGATTATTGCAATGATAATCCAGTGTGTCTTGACCCTCCCTCTTTGGAAAAAAATTAAATCTAAGAAGAGGGTTTTGGGGATGACAATTATTCAGTTAACCGGATTACTTTGTTTAATGTCAGGCTTAGCTTTCGGATTGGTATTTTGGGAACGAAGTTTTGGAATCATGGAGCTAATTTTATTGTCTCTATCTGGAATAATTTCATTTTCCGTATACTGGAGTGTTAATCTTATAACATTGAATCTGTTAGATAAACAGATGGTGGATAAACACTTCAGAGTAATCTGTAATAACTAGAAAACTCCAACGCAAAGCGCCTGCTCGTAAGGCTGTCAAAAAAATCCCTTTTTAGCTGAACTAATTTTTGGGGGTTAGTCTTGAGATGTAGAAAATTTCTCTTTGATAAGCCTTTCCATATCCTGAAAATGCTCCTTTTCGATGGAATAGAGCGTAACTTCAATTATTTGCTTGTCGTAGGTGGTATCGGTAACATACCTTATTTGTGGTTCTTTTTTTAACGAAGCCCATGGCATGGTAAGGATAAACCCTCGTATTTTTTCTGTATCTTCCCTTGTAGAGTGAGCTTTGTCAATCTCGAACTTGAACGAGTGGCGGTGTATTGATTCAGCAGGTTGCATTTTAACAATCACTTTTCCAAGTAACGAGCTGTACGGTATATAGAGTGTTTCGCCAAGAGCTGTTTCGAGCAATAAGTTGGAGTGATCGAAACCGACAATCTTGCCTGAATAATCGCCTACTGTTATCAGCTCATTGATTGATAATTTGTGAGTTGCTTTCAAAAAAGCGCCCGCAATTATATCTTTAAGCCCTACCCAGGCGGAGTATGCAACTATTAGAAACAGAATTGCAAATAAAGCATATGCAAAAGGTTGGTTGGAGGTGTAAAGAAATTGTACTGCCCATAACAGGAACAAAACCCATATTAGCAGCTCGCATAAGGATTTGTAGCGCAGCGCAATTTTTCGCCGTTCGGTTTTAGTTATTATTAGTGGGAAGAGCCAAGTGAGTAACCGGAGGGCGATGAAGAGTATCAGCGCCACTATCAACAAAGTATAAATACCAAGGTTTGAAATATTTAAATTTGCCATGATTTGTCGTTTATAACATTCCTTTTTCGATAAGTTTTTGTTGTACAAAGGGATAAAAGGTGATAGTTACCTCATATACACCAGGATTTTTCTCGGAAATGATACCTGATCGGTTTAGGATATCTATGGTTTCTTTTATTTCGTGTGTGTTAAGGCGGCATATACGTGCCAACTTTTGCAGGTTTGCGCGCTTATGCAACATCAGTTGTATCAAGATCAGATACCATCGTGGGTTTAGATTATCCAACACTGATGCATCAGGGCTTTGTGGTATGCGGATATAAATCGTATCCTCTTTTACATCGGCAATATTAGATAACCATGCATGAAGCGCTATTCCAACGTTACCGCCCGAGATGCTTGCGAGTTTTGCAAAGATTCTTGCATAATCCCATGAGCGAAGACTCTCGCCACTATACATTCTAAGATTCAGTGTTGTTGAATTATGGCGTTTCATGATAATTTTCTGAAGCTCGGCAGCGCTAAATGGGCTTAGTTCAATAATGCTGATAAAATAATTGTCAATCGGATACATTCGACGCATTAATTCATAGCTGAACCGGTTTAGGTTGATCACAAAAAGAGATTGACGGCTATACTTATTAATAAGCTCAATCAACTGACTTACAACGACAAAGCCGGTTTCGGTCTGTTCCCACCAAAGAGCCAGATCATCAATAATTATTACGCTGTTGACCGGCAATGAATTAAACATTTTGTAATACGACCCCGACACCTCAAGAGCGCTTTCAAGCGATTTTTTGAAAAGACTTACATCTGTAGAGCCGGCATAAGGCGGTGTTAAGATGAAAGTATTTGCGTCGGGGTAAAACTTGTTGATGAACTGATGTGAAAAAAATGTTTTACCCGAAAAATGATCCCCTACTACTAATATGCCTCCCATGATCCCGGATCGGTAACGCCGTACTGCCTTTTCGGCTTCGTTAAGTTCCCTCTCCCTGCCCGTCCACAATTCGCTGAGATAGTATTGCTTACGTATAAAAAGCTGTTTGTAAAAATAGGGTAACTTATTGTCAATCTCTTGATCAATTGATACTTTATCTAATATTTCAAGAGCTTCGTTTATCCTGAAACGATTTCTGTCGAGTTCACTTTTTAATCTGTGCCTGAATATGGTACCGATGCTTTGGCTGTACCAGTATTGATTAATCTGTTTTTGTATGAACTCCGCCGCTGAGTTTCTAATCTTTCTCAACATGGAGGCGCCTTTTTTTATCTCTTTCTGCCTGATTTTGGAATCCATCATACCGGCATTATCAACAAAGGAGTACAGCGTAAGCTTTTCTCCGATTGTGTTAAAGCGATTCCTGAATATCTGGACGATATTGTTTTTGAGTTCTAAAGCATTTGTTATCTCCACATCAATCAGTTCGGCATGTCTCTTTATCAGAGTTATTTTTTCCTCTGTAGTCAGTTTTTTTTCATTTTTCTTTATCACTTCAGGATTTAAAATGAAGTCAAGCGTGCGTGGTATCTCATTGGTAGCTGTTTTTAAGCGCAACAGCTTTTCCGATATGTTACTGATAGATTCTTTTACTTCATCGGCAAATTCGCTTTGCAACAGGAAGTCGAGCATACGCGACACATAAATAGTTTTCGTTTGTATCTGCTGAAATTGAATATCCTGAAAATCTCTTATTGATGCATTGTCAATAACTTCAACCTGTTCGGGTAGTATTTTGCTAGCCTCTTTAATCTTGTTGAAGGTGTGCTGTATCAATTGATTGAAAAGCTCCTGAATCATGGCGCTATGTTCCAGCTCAGGGACATTTACAAGGTTGAATCCCTGCTTTGGATTAGTGATTAGTTTGTTATTATAATCGTTAAGAAATTTCTTTATCTCTTTCTGCCGTTGAATAATTTGCTCGTCAAATACCTGTTCAATATCGTCTTCAGCTTCTAAAAATGCATTTCTGAATCTCGATTGTACCGAAAAAAGGCTAAGCTCAAGCAACATATAATCAACGATTAGCTTTTGGTTTTTTGTTGTCTTTGCCGGAAGCTCATCAATCATATTTTTCGAAATTGAGCTTTGACGAAAATGCTTTAAGTGATAATTATTTGATCGGAAAACGCTAAAAGCCTTATTTAAATCTAAAGCTAATTTAGCTGTCTTATCTATGATGTTTTGACTGATTTCAGCATGATTTTCAGTATTAATTTTCATCATCAACTGAAGCCTTTCTGCAATTTCCAATTTTTTCTTGTTTATCAGTTGTTCGGGATTTTTTAAATCTTTTTCGGATAAATAGATGTTTAGATTGTCATAGATTTCACTGCTTATTGATTTGATCATCATAAGCAAATGCGATAAATCAGAACCCATGCTCTCCATCAGGTCTTGATGTAATGCGTTTAGCTTTTGCTGCGTAAATCTCACTAATATTTTTTGATAGGCTAGTAGGTGTTCTGATTCTTTATTGGATGAAAGGAGTTTTAAAAATTTGATTTTGGATTTAATATATTTTTCACTCAACGGATCATCAACATAAGATCGTAAATCAAATTTATTTAATGGAATTCTAATATAGGAAGGTGAACTAATGATGATTTTATCTATCTCTTCCCTATAATTGGTTATACTCTCTTGCAATGTTTTTTCAATGATTATAAGAGTTTCATCCCGGTAATCATTTAAAATTCTGCGAAGTCGAAACCAAAGGTTGGCATTATATTTTGAAAACAAAATGTTGATATTCCCATCGTTGGTATCTTCTATTTTTTTCAACAGACCTGAAAAGTGCTTTTCAATTGATTTGGCTACATTATCCAATAGGCTGTTCTGCTGATCGAATAGCCGGTTATAATACTCACTATTCTGATGCTTCGCAAGGTTTAGTAACTTCTCATGAAGTGATTTTAATTCAATGGATAGTTCAATTTTCCCGGGAATTTCCAGAAATTCAGTTTGAATAACCGGTTCGAAAGTTTTTTCTTCGGTGTAGGGTAGAGTTTCACTTTGGCTGATCTGTATGTTCTTTGCCCCGATATTAAGCTCCTTAAAGGTGGTAGAAGCTTTTAATAGGATTACCGTTCCGATATCCTGACAAAGAGCATTGGTCTCTTCTACAAATTCTTTTTCCTTACCGGAAACAATATTTGGTAATCCGAGAAATATCAGGTCCGAGTGTGCCGATTCAGCTTGAACGATTTCATAAAATGAACGTTTTTCGATTTGATTATTTATTACTTTAATCTCCGCCTTTATGCGCATGTTGTCGAGGATATCTTCTGTCTTCCAATAAATTATATGTTTTTGATCGTTTATTGGATTTACAATAAGAATTCGTGTTTTGGCCTTAAGCCACTTTTCTGATGATTTTAGGAATTTTTGCAGTACTAAGCCGAGATTTCCGTTATGTTCTGTTGTTCGCCACCAAATATCTATCTGTTTGTAATTGCCGAATCCCACTTTTTTGTCATAATCCATCAAAAGTACGTTCAGGTCGAGGGCTGAGATGTAGTTTATCGTCTGAACAAATTTTTCAGGATCCTTACTTTGCCTACCCCAGCCGAGTATTACAGTGTTAGGTTCTATTCCGGAAAAACCGTAAACACTTGAAATGGTGCGAATCCCTTCGTAAAGATCGCTACAGAAGTGCTGCCTTGAGAAGAAGCCTTTTATTGAATCCTTATTGTCGAAAGGTAAACTTTGTTTGTGCCGTGGTTTTATAGGGTCGCTTATTTCTGTTTTTATCAGATCGAAGTTTGAAAGCAGCCCTTGGTTGCCGATTAATTGTTTTCCGAATTCAATCAAATGAGGCCTACTCTCTGAATGCCCGCTGAATAGGATGATGTTGGGTTGCCAGTTGCGTTCTTCAATTCCTTTTCGAGCTATTTGTATCAGCGATGATCTTACAACTGACGACCATACGCTTTGCCACACATCGCCATAATCGAGTTTAAGGTCTTTTTTTGAGAGAAAAAAATACAAAAGAAACATCAACAATATGGCGATAGTCATTGCTAATGCATCAAGCTTGAACATTATTGCAAAGCTTGCAATAAAGCCGATGATACCAATCCATCCGGGTATTCTGAAGCTCGGCCTGAAATCAGGGCTTGCCCAGTTTTCGAGAACATAGCTGAGATTGATAAACCCATAAGCAACCATGTAAAACATTGATACTACACGAGCCACAACGTTAAGGTCTCCAATTAAAATTGCAATTTGTGCAATTATGAAACTGAGGATAAGGGCATTGCGCGGCTCGTTGTTCACTCCTACGCCTTTGCCAAAGACTTTGGGCATTAATTTATCTCGTGCTATCGCTTGCATAACTCGTGGAGCGCCTAAAAGATTACCAAGCCCTGATGAAAGAGTAGCAGCCCAGACCCCTGCAATAACTAATGGCGCCCAAAAAGCAATATTGGATAAAAAGTTGTAATCATTAAGAAGAATTTGCCTGTCAACAAAACAACCAAACATTACAGCAAGACTGAGATAGATAACCATACTTACTAAAATTGCAAGCATTGTTCCTTTTGGGATTGACTTTTTTGGGTCTTTCAAATCTCCCGACATTGCCACACCAACAGTAAAACCAGTAACTGCCGGAAAAAATATAGCAAATATTGCCTCAAAAGGAAGCCCGTCGGGGCGTGCGCCAAAAGCTATATGATCAGGCCGTACATCCACCCTAAATATCAAACTTAAAACAATGGCTATAAGTGATATGATGATAGTTGTTAGAATTACAAATTGAGACCTTAAAGCGAGCGATGTACTGATAAAAACAATAATTAAAAGGATAAGTATTGCCGCAGTACCTACTATTCGAATATCATTTAATGTTGTTCCTAATCCAAAAAAAGTACGTATCCACTCTACCCCGAGGAAATTTTCAGCAAAACCAATAAGATAAAGGGCAATACTTAATGACATACCAATAAAAAGGGTAATGCCGATAGCGCCCCCCATCGGTAGCCCAAGACTGCGGGAAAGCATATAATAAATACCACCGGTTTTAATCTTTTTATCGGTAGCTATTGATGAAATGCTCAAACCTGTTGTGATAGAAATAACATGTGCCAATAAAATAATGGCTAATGCTTTGAATATTCCGGCCTCCCCTACAATCCAACCCAGACGAAGGTACATGATAACTCCAATGATAGATAAAAATGATGGAGTAAATACGCCGGTAAACGTTCCAAACTTTTTGGCCTGTGACATGCTAAATTATTTTTTTGTTGGTAAAAGTATGAAAAAAATTGTTAAACGCTGTACAAAATTGTTCCTGATTTTAACTTAACAGCGACCAAAATAACCATCATATTGTGATAAAAGATTAATTTGAGTTGTTTTTTTTGACTAATGTTTTTGCCGAAATAAATAACCAAAACTCTTATTTTGTTTAGAGTTATCAAACAATATTGCGATAATAATAAGGATTTGCAGTTTTATTCGAAAGGTAACAGAAGCATCTAATTGTGTTGTAATAGTCTATTAATATTATTTTTGCTTGTTTTAGAATCATTAAGACTACTTTGAAACATTGAAAAATGCTTATTGGACACCCTGATAGGAAATTTAAAAAAAAAACGCAATTTCTATACGAGCTTTCGGAATAATTATAATTCCGATTATGTCAAATGAAATAAGGGTTTTATATAAAAAGTAAAACATAAACCATCATGAAAAAAACTTTTTCTCTTCTTTTTGTCATTATTCTCTACGCAAGTACAGTTTTTTCTCAATCTCTTCCACGTATGTTTCATTTTTCGGATGACAGCTTACGATTGATCAGAGGAGGCGTTGAATCTACAGGACTTTATGATGAATATGTAATTGATACAATTTGGCTTAGTTTTAGTCAGCCCAACTATTGGCAATTGTTAACTTCCAATTATAACTCGCAGACCAACATCCCTGCCACGCTTGTTTACAAGGGCGCAACTTTTGATAGCGTTGGCGTTAGGTTTAGAGGGATGACCTCTTACTTTTTTGTGCAAGGTCAAAAGAAATCCTTTAACATTGAACTTGATTGGGTTCATAACGATCAACACATCGAGGGCTACGAGACCCTCAAACTTCTTAATAGTTACGGGGATCCTTCGATATTACGGGAAGCTCTTTATCTGAAATACAGCCGTGAACATATTGCCAGTGCAAGAGGTAATCATGTTCAGTTATTTATCAATGACCAGAACTGGGGTATTTACGTCAATGTACAAAAGTTTGACCGGAAACATGTGAAAGAATGGTTTGTTGACGCTGATGCAACACGCTGGAGAGCCGAAAAAGTGGGCGGTGGTGGCGGTTTTGGAGCCGGTAAGAGCTCGTTAAATTGGCTCGGCTGGGATACTACGACCTACAAGCAATATTACCAAATAAAAAAATATTATAAACCTAATCCGTGGGACGACCTTGTAAATACATGTTACGTGTTGAATAATACACCAAGTAATCTGTTAATGGATTCATTGGCTAATTATTTAGATATTGACGGATCGCTGTGGTTTCTTGCACACGAAATTCTTTTTACTGACGACGACAGTTACATTGAAAAGGGGGGTATGGATTATTACCTTTATTTCGATGTAGGCTCTAACCGAATGATACCAATTGAATATGATGGCAATAGCTGCATGAGTGTTCAGAAAGCCTCACAATGGTCTCCATTTTATAAAGAAAACAATACAGCGTATCCTCTGATGAACAAGCTGATGGCTGTGCCCGAAATCCGACAGCGCTATTTAGCACATATCAGAACGTTAATGGAAACAACATTTGACTTGCCCGTTATTCAGGGATTGATTGACGATTGGGCTGCAAGAATAAGTACAAATGTGCAGAATGACCCGAAGAAAATTTATTCATTTACGCAGTTTCAATCGGAATTATCAAAGTTGAAACAGTTTTGCTCAACACGACGTAATTTCATATTAAATAATACCGAAGTTAACCGCACAGGGCCTACAATTTCCAATGTCATTTATAGTGTTGAGGGGCAGAACTTTATTAAACCAGACCCATTTCAACCGGTGGATATCACCGCAAACGTTACTGCAACACAGGGAGTGCATAAGGTGATTTTATATTATGGAACTGGTTTGATAGGGAAGTTTACTCGTGTTGAGATGTTCGATGACGGTAACCACAACGATGGTGTTGCAGGTGATGGTATTTATGGAGCACAGATACCCGCTCATGCATCCAACCAATGGGTTAGGTTTTATATTGAAGCATTAGCTAATGATACATGGAAAACGGCAAAATATGAACCTCAAGGCGCTGAACACGATGTATATATTTATCAGGTTAAACCTGGTCAGATCTTAGATAGCCCCGTCAGGATCAACGAGCTTATGTCGAACAATGTTTCTGCTGTTACCGATCCTGCCGGTGAATATGATGATTGGGTAGAGCTGTTTAACACTACTGCCGAGCCGGTAGATCTGAGCGGATATCATCTTTCCGATAAACAGAACCAGCTCGATTTGTGGCAATTTCCACAGGGAACGATCATTAATGGAAATAGCTATCTGATAGTGTGGTGCGATAATGATTTAGGGCAGGAGGGGTTACATGCCAATTTTGCTCTCTCCAAAGATGGAGAACAGCTTTACCTCTCAACTCCCAATCTTTTAGTAGCCGATGAAGTGGTATTTGGTCCCTCTGATCCCGATATGGCTTATGCCCGCGTACCTAACGGTACAGGAAATTTTGTTTGGCAAGAACCTACTTTCAATGGACCTAATGATCTTCCATTCTTTAGCCCAATGGTGATTAACGAACTAATGCCTAACAATACAAATTCGATTCAAGATCCCGATGGAGAGTACGACGACTGGATTGAGTTTTATAATTTCTCGTCCGACACATGCGATTTAAGCGGTTATTATCTTTCTGATAATGCAAATCAGCTAAACAAATGGCAGTTCCCTGACGGTACCACAGTACAAGGTCATGGATATCTTATAGTATGGTGCGACAACGATCTGACCCAGCAAGGATTACATACTAATTTCAGCCTGAACAATAGTAGCGGTGCAATTTATTTGTCAGGCCCTGATATGGAACCGGTTGATGAGGTGGTCTATGCTTCAGGTAGTCCTGATATAGCTTATGCAAGAGTGCCTAATGGAGTAGGGGATTTTGTTTGGCAACAGCATACCTTTAATGATCATAATGGCCCGTTTATCGAATGCGATGTTGTAGTTAATGAATTAATGGCTGATAATGTTTCAGCAGTGCAAGATCCTGATGACGAATACGACGATTGGGTAGAGCTTTATAATAATTCATCTCAGCCATTTGATCTTAGCGGGTTTTATCTTTCTGATAAGATAAACGAACCCAATCGTTGGGAATTTCCTGAAGGAACGGTAATTGAAGGTAATGGTTATCTGATTGTGTGGTGCGACAATGATTTGAATCAGGAGGGGTTACATGCCAACTTCTCATTATCCAAAAATGGTGAAAATGTGATTTTAGCATCGCCTTATATTCAAATTATTGATCAGGTTACCTATGGCTTTGCACCGACTGACACGGCTTATGCCCGCGTGCCTAATGGTGTCGGCAACTTTATTTGGCAGCATCACACTTTCAACGGACCTAACAACATCGAATTTGACTGTCAGGTGGTAATTAACGAATTGATGCCGGATAATACGCAATCAGTGCAGGATCCAAACGGTGAGTACGACGACTGGATTGAGTTTTACAATAACTCGACAGAGCCTTGTGATTTGAGTGGATGCTATCTTACCGATGATTATTATGTGTTGAATAAATGGCAATTCCCTGAAGGAACGGTAATTGAAGGTAATGGTTATCTGATTGTTTGGTGCGATAATGATTTGGGGCAGGAGGGATTACATGCTAATTTTACTCTGGACAATAACAGTGGCGCTCTTTATTTTTCTGACCCATTCCAACAAATAGTTGACGAGGTAATTTATGAGGGAGCAAGTCCTGATTCGGCCTATGCGCGTCTTCCTAACGGTGTTGGAGAATTTGTTTGGAAAGCACATACCTTCAATTTAACAAATGATTATGGAATAAATGTTGAAGAGAGACAAGCTTTTGATGGGCTATTTGCCATATTCCCGAATCCGGCTACAAAAAAAATAACAGTTATAGTAAATGATGATGATCCCGTATTGATAACAATCTATAATTTGCTTGGCGAGAAAGTGCTTCAAGTATGGGTTGATCATCAGATGGAGATAAATACTGCCGAATTTCACCGGGGAATATATTTTGTGCATAAACAATTTGGTGGCATGGAAAAATTGATTTTGCGTTAAGACGAAATTTAAAGGTATTGATATTCATTAAGCTGACACTATAAATTAGATTGTATCACTGTATCTTCGAATGCCAAGCGCCACTCTATCTCCTGCAAAATCTTAATATGCTTACCACAATTGATTAATCCTACTTATGCTTAAACACAATTCAGCTAATAAGTTCAGGAAGCGGTCTGGTAAATCCTTTTCTATGATTGCCAAAACAATGGTTGGCCTTGAAGAGACGCTTTTTAATGAGATTGTTGCTGCTGGTGGGGAAAAAGTTAGGTTGCTCAATCGTGCTATATCTTTTAATGGAGATACAGCCTGCATGTACCGAGTCAATTATACTTGCCGTACAGCTTTACGTGTTTTGAAAATCATTGCTGAATTTAGTGTTAACAATGAAGATGAGCTTTATAATGAAATCTTTAAAGTTAATTGGTCCGACTACCTCAATGTTGAGCAAACTTTTGCAGTAGATGCAATATTGAGTAAAGCCCCCATAACAAATTCCCATTATGCAGCTCAAAAGGTAAAAGACGCTGTTGTTGACCAGTTTCGTAAAAAAGAGGGTAATAGACCTTCAGTAAGGATATCGAATCCTGATGTTTTGATCAATTTACATCTTACTGGCAATTGGTGTACACTATCTCTTGACAGCTCTGGCGAATCGTTGCATAAGAGAGGTTATCGTAAATGGCAGGGCGATACGCCGATTAGTGAATTATTGGCTGCCGGAATGATAATGATTGCCGGCTGGAATGGTCAAAACCCATTTTACGATCCTATGTGTGGCTCTGGTACATTGCTAATCGAAGCTGCAATGATAGCCGCTAAGATCCCTTCAGGATACCATCGTAAAAGTTATGGGTTTATGAATTGGCTTGATTTTGATAATGATACATGGACTAAAGTGAAAGATGAAGCGAATGGTAAAATAGTCGAAATAAAACAGCATATTATTGGGTCGGATGTAAATCAGAAAACATTATCTTTAATGAAGCAAAACGTTGCTGCCGCTGGTTTTGATGATGTAATTCTTTTAAAACAGGCGGCCTTTGAAGATAGCTCTCCACTCGTAAACCAATCAGGTACGATTATCACTAATCCACCCTATGGCGAGCGCCTTCAAAAACGGGATATAAAAAGCTTTTATAAAACGATTGGTGATGTTTTAAAACAGAAATATGCCGGCTGGGATGCATGGTTGATCACGTCGGATTATGAAGCTTTAAAGTCGGTTGGCTTACGCACATCACGCAAGATAAAACTTTTTAACGGCCCTCTTGAATGTCGTTTTGTGAAATATGAAATGTATCAGGGAAGTCGTAAGAAAGTCATTCCCGAAGATTAGACTTCTATTGAGGCTGCAGCTTTACCATCGTAGGCCCATTTCAGGTAAATGGCGCCCCATGTAAATCCCCCTCCAAAAGCAGCAAGGATCAGGTTATCCCCTTTTTTAAGTTGTTTTTCCCATTCCCAAATGCAAAGTGGAATAGTTGCTGAAGTGGTGTTGCCATACCGCTCTATATTTATCATCACTTGTTCTTTTTGGATACCCATTCGGCGAGCCGTTGCTTCTATAATGCGCATATTGGCTTGATGAGGAACCAACCATGCAAGATCTTCAGGGCGAATATTATGTTTTGTCATCATTTCAACGGCAACATCCGCCATTTTTGAAACGGCAAATTTAAAAACAGGTTGACCTTCCTGATAGATATAGTGTTCACGGGCATCTACTGTTTCGTGGGAAGCTGGCTTTACTGAACCACCGGCTTTTTGATGAAGATGGATCCTCCCTGATCCATCCGATTGGTGTATAGAGTCAATTATGCCAACATCCTCTGTTGTCGGTTCTAAAAGTATAGCGCCGGCGGCATCGCCAAAAAGTACGCAGGTGGTTCGATCGGTATAGTCAACGATAGAAGACATTTTGTCGGCGCCAACCATGATTACTTTTTTACACATACCTGTCTCTATGTACATAGCTGCTGTGGTAAGCGAATAGATCTGCCCCGAACAGGCGGCATTGATATCGAAATGAAAAGCGTTTTTTATACCAACCTTGTCGGCAATAATGTTTGCTGTTGCAGGAAACTGCATGTCCGGTGTTACGGTTGAGCAAATCATCAAATCAATTTCATCCGGATTGGTGTTGGTTTTCTTTAGCAGTCCTTTTACTGCTTCGACTCCCATATCTGAGGTTCCTTTTCCTTCTCCTTTTAATATATGTCTGGTTTTAATGCCGGTACGCGTCATAATCCACTCTTCATTGGTATCTACCATAGTGGCAAGTTCATCGTTAGTGAGCACGTACGGTGGTACATAACAATGTATCCCTGTAATAGCGGCTTTTATTTTAGTCATAATCTATTGAAATGCTGTTAATTGGAATATTTGTAAAGCGCCTCTTTGACTTTATCAGAAAGTCTGGTTGTGGCGATATTATATGAGAGCTTAAGCATGTTTTTAATTGCTATAGCGCTTGATATACCGTGTCCGAGTACAACGGTACCGTTAAGTCCAAGTATTGGGCTGCCGCCAAAGTTTTCGTAATTGAACCGCTCGAAATAGTCATCGAGCAGGTTGCGCTTTTGCATGATGCGATAAAAGGCTTCAATTTGCTTTAGCAGGATGTTTCCGGTAAAGCCATCACAAACAATGACATCTGCCTTGTTATTGAATAGGTCACGGCTTTCGATATTACCTACAAAAAAGTACTCCTTCGATTCATGCATCATCTCATAAGCCGACTGGGTAAGCAGGTTCCCTTTGCCCTTTTCTACGCCAATATTAAGTAGGCTCACTCGAGGCTTTTCGATCCCCATAACCTCTTGTGCATAAATAAAACCCAGATGCGCAAACTGCGAAAGTACGTCAGCTTTGGTGTCAGTATTTGTACCGATATCAAGTAAGATGGAAGTATTTCCATTTTCCTGAGGGATATGTGCAAAGGTTGTCGGTCTGATGACACCCTTGATTGGTCCTACGCTATACATTGACCCAACTAACATGGCGCCTGAGTTGCCAGCGCTTGAAAACGCATCAATCTCGCCCTTTCGAAGCATACGCAATCCAATGACAATACTGGAATTTTGCTTTGTCGAAATAGCTTTCAGTGGTTTTTCACCCGATTCTATTACTTCCGATGAATAAACTGTTTCAATGCGCCCGGGAGGAATATTTAAATCGGATAGTTTAGTAGTGAGAAAGGCTTCATCGCCTATTAGCACGAGTTGTACATCATGCGGCAGCTCGTCAAGGGATAGAAGTGCACCCTTTATGGTAACTTCAGGGGCAAAATCACCACCCATCACATCCAGGCCAATTCTCATTTAGTTACTGATTATTAAAAACACTAAATTGGATAATCAATTATGCTTCAGTCTTTTGAATGAGTAACTTGCCTTTGTAATAAAGATCGCCATCAACCCAGTATGCTCTGTGATAAATGTGTACGGTACCTGTTACCGGACACTTTGCCAAGGTCGGCATGGTAGCTTTGTCATGTGTTCTTCTTTTATCCCTCCTTGCTTTGGAGACTTTGCGTTTTGGATGAGCCATTTGTTAAAGTTTATATAATGTTATTAAAATTCAGTTATTTGTCATTTAGTTTTTTAAGTATCTCCCATCGGGGATCAACTTCACGGTTTTTTGAATGTTGGCTTAAAAGTATCAACATCTCTTTGTTGCATGTACTATTCCCGTTTTCATCGTCGGGGTGGATACATTGCATTGGTAACGACAGACTGATGAATTCATAAAGGTAATGTGCCATATTAAGTTGATGTTCCGTCTCAGGGATTATGATAATTTCATCAGATACATCTTCCCATTGATCGCCAAATTTGAAAATCAATTTGTGGACGACATTCACAGGATAATTGATCACGTCGAGGCAACGATCGCACTCCTTTTCAACATACCCTTTGATGTCAATTTTAAAAACTAACATCCTCGGCTGTCTGTCCAACTCAAGATTGACTTTCAGTTCCCCTTTTTTGAACTCCGAATAGTCTATTGCTTCAAAGAACTTTGATCCAATTTCGTAGTTAAAATGATGAATGCCAACCTTTAAACTTGCAAATTCAATACTATATTCTCTAAGGTAATCCATCACAAACCCTTAAAAAAATTGGGCTGCAAAATTAGAAATATATCTTTATATAAAAAGTATCTTTAGATGTCATCTTTTTTTATACTATCAATAATTTTGTAAATAGTTAATTATGAAATAATTGAAAGTAAATAAACCTCGAAATTAACCCTTTAACAGGACGAGTTTATTTGTTTGTTTGAATTTTGTGAGTAGAAAAAGTTACAAAATCGTAACCTGCTATTAAGCTTCATTTATCAAATGTAATTGTAGTATTTATCCTAATGCATCATCGTTTCGCTTTATAAAATGTCTTTTTCGGATTTAAAATGAATGTATTTAAAAGCTTACGAATGCTTTTACAAGATGTCGCTAAACCGGAACTGTATAACTTTGTTTTTTTAAAAAGTTGTTTCGGCTATCTCATTTTTATGAGATGCAGGTTTTAGTTTGATCAAAGCATACATTGAAATGGAACTTTTTTATAGACATTATGGCAACGGGCAGCCATTCATTGTTTTGCATGGCGTTTTTGGGGTTTCTGATAATTGGGTTTCTTTTGCCAGGAGAATGGCTTCTGACTTTGAAATTTTTATTCTCGATCAACGCAATCATGGTCGTTCGCCACATCATCCTGTACATAATTATTTTGCCATGTGTGATGATCTGAAGGAGTTCATTGACAGGCAACAGATAAGGAATCCGATAATATTAGGTCACTCTATGGGAGGTAAGGTGGCAATGCTTTTTGCTCTTAAAAATCCGGAAATACCAAAAGCTTTGATCATCGCTGATGTGAGCTTAAGAAGTTACCACAAACAACAACTACACCTTAGCATGATAGATGCCATGATGAGTGTTGATTTTGATAAAGCAGAGACCAGAGATGATATTGCCCGACAGTTGTCTGTTGCGATAAAAGACCAGCGAATTTTGCAGTTCGTTATGAAAAATCTTTACAGACGTCAAAGTGGCCAGTTTGCATGGAAGCCTAATTTAGAAGCTATAAACTCGAATATGGATGAGATTCTCGATGGAATAGAATCGAAAAATGTTTTTACTAAACCTGCGCTATTTATTCGTGGCGGCCAATCCGATTACATCACTTATGATGATTTTGATCAGATTTATCGCAATTTCTCTAAAGCGGAGATCGAAACCATTGAGAATGCCGGACATTGGCTTCATGCAGATCAACCGGAAGAATTTGAAAAAAAGATAAGGCGCTTTTTAACCCAAACTGATCAATAGAAAGCTTTTTTGGGGCGAACTATTGATTTTATGAAGATAACTAAGATTTAGTATTTGTTCAATACAATTTTTATTCTACTGATAATTAGCGCTTAATTGTTTAATGTTCTCAAAAACTAAATTTGAGTCAAATTGACATCAACTATCTTTAAAATAAAGATAAAATCAGTAGTTTGTGTAAGTTAGTTGTGGAGGGGTGTCTAACTTAACTGGCCAAATTGTTGAAGAATACAGTTAAAAAATACTTTTTGCTTGACTATTCTTCTTTTTCTATTTCCAACAATTTTTCTTGCTTTGTATCGCTTTCAACTTCTTTAGCAGCCCTATTTTCGCAAAATTTACAAAGCTCGGTGATGTTTTTCAATTCCCTTGCTTGGGCAACAGTACCCTGAAAAATCTCTGTTGTTACATCCTTATTAATGGCATGGCAATCCTCGTAAATATGATATTTTGTTCCCGACTTTGTCCAATAGACTTCGTTTTTTCCAGTTAACTCTTCAACTCTTTGAGTTTGTTCAGTATATTGTTCAACTGATGGCGGATTAAAATCTATTCCTGTAACTCCGGCTATTATCAAAGCTAAACCAGCAATGCCACCAAGGATTCCCTTTTGTTTAGCGTCAAGGTTTTTATTTGTAAGTATAAATATAACAAGCGGTAAAAATGCGATAATGGCAACTACCAACCCTAACTGGCTCTGCATAAAAAACAGAAATTTGTTTTTCTCTGATGCAGGGTCTAACCGATTTGACTTTTTCCATAAAATGGAACCTGTTATTGCCAATGCTAAATCTATTACTATCAGAATTATTATCCACATCATATTGATGGGTTGCCTAAACAATAGGGAGATCGCTACAACCTGTGCGCCAATGGCCAATAGCCAAAGTATAGCAGATATTACACGCAACCGAGTGGCTTTGCTTTTGCTTTCGGCAGTGGGTTTAAAGGTCTCGGTAGTTCCGATATTCGATGAGTTGTTACCTCCAACGTGAACGATTTTTTTCTTTGCCATATCATTAAATTTAAGTTAATATTAGAAATTTACTCATAAGTCTTTCCGGTAGTCTCTTTGTTTTTTTATGAATGTTGTCCGGAATTAATAATTGCTGACAATAAATTTATACAAACATACAAAAGTAGATTTATTTTCTTTACATCTTGTAGTAAATAGATTTTAAAACCTTGTTAATGAAAAATCAAAATCTATCCCTTGAATTTAAGAGTAGAGCGAGTGATCTGTTATTCTTTTTTTTATAAGTTATTATTACGACTTGAAGGCCAATCTTCGTGGAACTTCATTTTTGTCTATTTTTACACTCAAAAATTTGCCTTTAATGAGCGAATCATATATTCTACATCAGCTTAAAAAGTTTAGAAATCAAATTGAGGGTGATTTACTAAAAGACTACTCAAGCCGAATCCTTTATGCTACTGATGCATCAGCATATAGGGAATTGCCACTGGCAGTAATAAAACCCCGAAATAAAGAGGATATCCGTAAATTAGTGCTTTTCGCAGGTAAGCATGGAGTTTCCCTGATACCGCGTGGCGCCGGTACATCTCTTGCCGGTCAGGTAGTGGGTAATGGTATTGTGGTAGATGTTACAAGATATCTGAACAAAATTATCGAAATCAACCCGAAGGAGAGGTGGGTAAGGGTTGAACCTGGTGTTGTTCTCGACGAGTTGAATATTGCATTGGCTCGCCATAACCTCTTTTTCGGACCTGAAACCAGCTCTTCGAATCGTTGTGTAATTGGTGGAATGGTTGGTAATAATTCTTGCGGTGCCCATTCTCTTATTTATGGAAGCACCCGCGATCATACACTCGAAATAGAAGCTATTCTGAGCGATGGCTCTATGGTAAAATTTAAAGCCTTATCAAAGGAGGAATTTCAACAAAAACAAATTGGCGAAACACTTGAAAACAAACTTTATCGAAATATTACCGATATCTTGTCTTTGCCGCTAAACAAAGAAGAAATTCGTAAGGAGTATCCCGACCCTATGGTGAAGCGGCGAAATACGGGCTATGCAATTGATTTATTACTTGAGTCTGAGCCGTTTAGTGAATCAGATGTTCGTTTTAATTTTTGTAAGCTTTTAGCAGGATCAGAAGGAACGCTTGCCTTTATTACCGAGATAAAACTGAACCTTGTTCCGTTGCCGCCAAAGGTAAAAGGATTGATATGTGTTCATTTTAATTCGCTCGAAGAGGCATTTCAGGCTAACCTTATCGCACTAAAATACATGCCTGGCGCTGTTGAGCTTATGGATAATGTTATTTTACAACAAACCAAAAATAACCTTGAACAGGCGCGTAACAGATTTTTTGTTAAGGGCGACCCAGCCGCTATTTTAATTATTGAATGGGCACGGGAAACTAAAGAAGAGATTGACGATGTTGCTGAGAAGATGGAATTGGATATGCGTGGAGCGGGGTTTGGATATCATTTTCCTCGAATATTCGGTTCGGATATATCAAGGGTATGGGCATTGCGTAAAGCAGGGTTGGGGGTGTTGTCAAATATTGCGGGCGATGCAAAGCCGGTGTCATTGGTTGAAGATACTGCGGTAAATCCGAAAGTATTACCAAATTATCTTGCAGAATTTCAACAACTTCTTGATAGATATGGTTTAAAAGCGGTTTATCATGCCCATATTGCAACAGGCGAGTTGCACCTTCGACCGGTACTTAATCTAAAAGACCCAAAAGATGTCGAACTTTTTCATACTATAGCATTTGAAACGGCAAAACTGGTAAAGAAATATCGCGGATCGCTCAGTGGTGAACATGGCGATGGCAGGCTGCGCGGAGAGTTTATCCCTCTGATGATCGGACAACACAACTACAACCTCCTAAAAGAGATTAAACAAACCTGGGATCCGAACAACATTTTTAACCCTGGAAAGATTATTGATACCCCCTCGATGAAGACGAATTTACGTTACGATCCCGGGAAGAAGACTCGTAAAATCAGGACCTATTTTAACTTTTCCGATGACCAAGGGGTGATGCGAGCAGTGGAAAAATGTAATGGGTCGGGCGATTGCCGCAAAACAGAAATTATTGGCGGTACAATGTGTCCGAGTTTTATGGCTACGCGAAATGAAAAAAATTCAACAAGGGCACGAGCCAATATTTTACGTGAATTTCTGACACTCTCGCCAAAGAAAAATCCTTTCGATCATAGCGAAATTTATGATATAATGGATTTATGCGTATCGTGTAAAGGATGTAAATCTGAGTGTCCGTCAAGTGTGGATATGGCAAGATATAAAGCTGAATTTTTACAACATTGGTGGGATAAGCATGGAATACCTTTGCGAACACGTGCAGTAGCATATATATCATCTCTTAACAGGATCGGAATGCTCTTTCCTGCTATTACCAATTATTTGTTTACTAATAAATTCATTGCCAACTTATTTAAAAGGGTATTGGGAATTGCTCCAAAACGATCCATTCCATTGCTATACCGATATACACTATCTCGGTGGCTTAAAAGGAACAAACATAAATTATTGCCTCACCGGAAACCAATAGGAAGTGTTTACCTCTTTATTGATGAGTTTACCGAGTATAATGATACCGAAATCGGTATTAAAGCAGTGGAGCTGCTCACACGGCTTGGGTATGAAGTAAAAATAGCTGTTCATAAAGAGAGTGGCAGGGCATTTATTTCGAAAGGACTGATAAGAAAGGCCGCCCGATTTGCCAATTTCAACGTAACAACTTTTAAAAATATCATTGATGCTCAAACTCCGTTAGTTGGTATCGAGCCGTCAGGAATACTCTCTTTCAGAGATGAGTATCCGGATTTGGTTGATCCAGAACTTAGGCCGGAGGCAAAATTATTAGCCCAAAATGCGCTTATGTTCGATGAGTTTTTCGAAAAAGAGATAAAAGCTGGAAAAATATCCCGCGACCTGTTTACAATGGAACATAGAAAAATCAAACTGCACGGTCACTGTCATCAAAAGTCGCTCGCCTCAATTGAACCTACGAAAGTGATGCTCTCTTTACCTGAAAATTTTCAGGTAGAGGAGATTAAATCGGGATGTTGCGGCATGGCTGGTTCGTTTGGCTACGAAACTGAGCATTATGAACTTTCAATGCAGATTGGCGAGTTAGTACTGTTTCCGGAGGTGCGCAAAGCGTCAACAGAGGTGATTATTGCTGCTCCGGGTACATCGTGCCGACATCAGATAAAGGATGGTACTGGCCGAACGGCTTATCATCCGATCGAAATAATGTATCAGGCGCTCCTTAAAAAATAGAAATGGAATAACTAAGAGCTATTTTAACGATTGATCATGAACTGTAAACGACTTGCAAGACTACTAATAAAAAAAACTCCCCGAAGAACGAGGAGCTTTTGCAAGTAGTAAGTTATTAATTAAAACGTGCAATATGCACCTAAGGTAAACGATCACTTTTAAATAATTATTTTATGCAACAGGATCAGGCATTACAAATAACTGTAAAAGAGGCGTCGCCGGAAGATCAGGAAATGATAATCGGTTTTCAGATTGACATGGCTTGGGAAACTGAAAAGGTAAAGCTTGATGAGAATACCATAAGACTTGGTGTGCAAAATGTTTTCAAAAATCCAAATCTTGGACGGTATTATGTTGCAAAAGCAAATAATCTTATTGTAGCCTCCCTTTTGATCACTTATGAATGGAGCGATTGGCGTAACTCTATTGTATGGTGGATACAATCAGTATATGTAATCCCAAAATACAGGAAAAGAGGTGTGTTTAGGAAAATGTATGAAAATATCAAACAACAGGTTGAAAGAGATAATGAAATAGCCGGTATCAGACTATATATGGTACATAACAATAGAATTGCAGCTCATGTTTATGAAAAGTTGGGCATGGATGGTAATCGTTACCGCTTGTTTGAGTGGTTAAAAAAATAATAATCTAACCGCAAAGAACGCAAAGGTTTTACACAAAGAACGCAAAGAAAAAACTCTGCGACCTTGGCGCCTTCTTTGCGAACTCTGCGGTTAAAAAACAATAATGAAACCGCAAAGGACGCAAAGGTTTTACGCAAAGAACGCAAAGAAAAAACTCTGCGACCTTAGCGCATCCTTTGTGAACTCTGCGGTTAAAAAATAATAATGAAACCGCAAAGGACGCAAAGGTTTTACACAAAGAACGCAAAGAAAAAACTCTGCGACCTAAGCGCCTTCTTTGTGAATTCTGCGGTTAAAAGAACAATAGCTAAACCGCAAAGGACGCAAAGGTTTTACGCAAAGGACGCAAAGGAAATTCTGCGACCTTAGCGCATCCTTTGTGAACTCTGCGGTTAAAAAACAATAATTAAACCGCAAAGAACGCAAAGGTTTTACACAAAGAACGCAAAGGAAATTCTGCGACCTTAGCGCCTTCTTTGCGAACTCTGCGGTTAAAAGAACAATAGCTAAACCGCAAAGAACGCAAAGGTTTTACACAAAGAATGCAAAGAAAAAACTCCGCGACCTTAGCGCATCCTTTGTGAACTCTGCGGTAGAAAAATAATTCACTATGATTGAAAACGAATTGACGAATAAATAGTTGATACGAGATACAATTTTTATGATATAAATATTGGAGATCAAGTATTAATTATCTCAACTACTTAACAGAATAGCCGCTATCTATGTTGGTAGATGA